>DATEWO010000212.1:0-13153 GCA_035257925.1 Propionibacteriaceae bacterium
TGTGGTGGCCGCAGCCACCACCCAGGCCCGTCAGCAGGCGCCAACCGGACAGCCTGGCGCGCCACAGGGACCCGGCCGTCCGGGCGAGCCCGGCCGTACGCCCACCGTCCAGGGCGGACCAGTTGGTCCCCCCGTCGCTCCTTCCCGACCGCAAGCACGGGTGCCCGTTGGACCGCCCACTCCTGCCACGCGGACGCCCGGTCCGCCGATGCAGCCACCAGCTCCGGCGCCAATGCCGGCAACGGCCCCCGCGCCTGAACCGGAGCTCACTGACACACTAAGAAACCAGCGAGTAGGCGCTGGCGCCGAGGCTCTCGGGCCGGAGGCCCACCACGCGGCCAAGCACAAGGCGGGCGTGGCTCGGCGTACTCGAAAGGCGCGGCTGCGGCTGTCACGGCTGGATCCGTGGTCGGTGATGAAGACCTCCTTCCTCTTCTCGATTGCCGCCGGCATCATGCTCGTCGCCGCCGTCTACTCCCTCTGGACGGTGCTGAGCACGTCCGGTCTCTTCGACTCGGTCAACGAGATCGTCCGCAGCGTTGTCTCGACGCCGGGCGACACCACCCCGTTCCGGCTCCAGGAGTACATCAACACCCAGAAGGTGATGGGCGTGACAGCCCTGATCGCTTGCGTGGACGTGGTGATCTTCACCGCGCTGGCGACGCTCGGTTCGTTCCTGTATAACCTTGCCGCGACGATGCTCGGCGGTCTCGAGATCACCCTCGCCGAGGACTGAGAAGGCCCGCACCAATAGATTTGGGGGCGTTGCTGCGGATCAGCTAGCCTTTCAGTTTGTGCCCATGCGGGTGCTTCTTCAGCGTGCGGGCCTATAGCTCAGTCGGTTAGAGCGCTGCCCTGATAAGGCAGAGGTCAGTGGTTCAAGTCCACTTAGGCCCACCCAAAAATGTTTGTTTGAATCAGACGAGCAAGCATGATGCTCAAGTGTGCAGCACTCCCAGCAGCATTCGCATTATGCCGAGAAGCCTGACCCGTCGGCCTGTCCGAGTCGTCTGATGACGTCGCCCGGCACAACCCACCGCGAGAGGTCAACGTCAATGTCCATCAATCGCCGCATCGTCGTGACCGCCGTCCAGACCATGGAATTGCGCGAGGAACCGATTCCGGCGCCCGCGCCGGGCGAGGTCCGGGTGCGCAGCACCCTCATCGGGGTGTGCGGGTCGGACACGCACGCCTTCCACGGCCGTCACCCATTCATCCCCATCCCCTACATGCCTGGTCACGAGGCGACCGGCGTTGTCGAGGAGCTCGGTGAGGGCGTCACGTCGGTAGCGGTCGGTGACCGCATCGTCGTTGAGCCGACCCTGCCCTGCTGGGACTGCAAGCCTTGCCGCAGTGGCGCCGAGAACCTGTGCGAGAACCTGCAGTTCTTTGGTTGTGGCTACCCCGAGGGCGGTATGGCCGACCAGTTCGTGGTCCGTGCGGATCGGCTGCACGTCATCCCTGATGACATTAGTGACCTCGATGCGGCGCTCATCGAGCCGCTGTCGACGCCGGTCCATGCGGCTCGCATCGCTGGGTCGCTTCAGGGGCGCACGATCGCCGTGCTTGGGGCGGGGACGATCGGGCTGCTCATGCTCGCGGTGGCGCGGTGGTACGGCGCCTCCAAGGTCGTCGTCACCGACCCGTTGCCCGCCAAGCGGGAGGCGGCCCTGCGGCTGGGTGCCGACGCAGTCGTTGACGCAATGGCCGCAGATGTCACCGCTCAGGTCCGGGCAGCGCTGGGGGAGAGCGCTGACGTCGTCTTCGACTGTGTCGCGGTCAAGTCCACCACGCTCGCGGCGATCGGCATGGCCCTCAAGGGCGGCACGGTGGTCATCGTCGGCGTCCCTGCTGCCGACTTTGAGCTACCGATCCGGATCATGCAGGACCAGCAAATCCGTGTCCAAGGCAGCGCGACCTATGTCCCTCAGGACTTCGCCAGCGCGATCGAGATGATTCAGTCGGGGGCGGTCCGCGCCGAGGACTTCATCACCGGGCAGTTTCCTTTGGAGCAGGCTGAGCAGGCGTTCGAGGCGTCACTGAGCGGGGACCACATCAAGGTGCTGATCCATCCGTGAGCTTCCATTCTGGACGAAGGCAGGTTTTGAGCCATGTCGAAGAAGGTGCTGACAGTCGGCGAAATTCTCGTCGAGATCGTGGCCACCACCAAAGGCGATGGATTCCTTGAACCGCAGCCTCTGGTTGGTCCGTTTCCGTCAGGCGCACCGGCGATCTTCATCGACCAGATTGGCCGTCTCGGCACGCCAGCGGCCATCATCTCCCGTGTCGGCGACGACGATTTCGGCCGGCTCAACCTGGATCGTCTGATAGCGGACGGGGTCGACGTCTCGGGAGTCGAGGTGGCGAGGGGCGAGGCCACGGGCTCGGCCTTCGTGCGCTACCGACCTGACGGCTCGCGCGCGTTCGTCTACAACATCGCCCACAGCGCGACCGGCAAGCTTACTCTCACGCCGGACGCCGAGGCTCTCATGGAAACCTGCGACCACATGCATGTCATGGGCACCGCGCTCTCCGCACCCGGCCTTTCGCAGGTGGCGCGCGAGGCCGTCGCGCGCATCACGGCGCGGGGTGGAACGTTGAGCTTCGATCCCAACCTGCGGCCCGAGATCCTCGATACACCGGGTCTGCGCGAGGCCCTGGACGAGGTCCTTGCCCAGACCGACCTTTTCTTGCCGTCGGGCGAGGAGATCTATCTCTTCACTGAGGCGGACGACGAGGCCGCAGCGGTCAAGGAACTTCTGGACCGCGGCGTCGGCGACATCGTGATCAAGCGCGGAAACCAGGGAGCAAGCCACTTCAATCGGGCCGGCCGCACCGACGTGGCCCCCCTCTCGACGGATGAAGTGGATCCAACCGGCGCCGGTGATTGTTTCGGTGGTGCCTTCGTCAGTTTCTGGCTGGCGGGCGCTTCGCCCGAAACCGCACTTCGCTTCGCCAATGCCGCCGGCGCCAATGCGGTCACCAAGGTCGGGCCGATGGAGGGCGCCGCTACCCGAGACGAACTCGATGCCCTGCTGGGGCAGTCGGAAGGGATGATCTCATGACCCAGAACCCGCTGCACGACATCGCGACGTGGCTCGACCGCGCCGGCCCGTCGGGTATCCCCTCGATCTGCTCCGCGCATCCCATGGTGCTTGAGGCATCGATGCGCGCCACGCTGCCCACGCAACTGCCGCTGCTGATCGAGGCAACCTGCAACCAGGTCAACCAAGATGGCGGCTACACGGGCATGACCCCGAAGGACTTCCGCAGCTTCGTCGAGCAGATCGCCGCCGAGAACGGCTTCCCCACTGAGCGAATCATCCTCGCCGGCGATCACCTTGGCCCCAACCCTTGGAAGAGCCTTCCAGCGGAGGGGGCGATGGAGCAGGCCGAGGTGATGATCAGCGCCTTCGCAGCTGCGGGATTCAGCAAGCTGCACCTCGACTGCTCCATGGGCTGCCAGGGCGAGCCGGTGGCGCTGAAGGACGAGGAGACCGCTTCCCGCGCCGCGCGACTAGCCGCTGCTGCAGAGTCCGCTCTGCCTGGTGGAGACGCTCCCAAGCCGGTCTATGTCATCGGTACCGAGGTTCCCATCCCCGGTGGGGCCATGCATGCACTCGACGAGCTGGAGCTGACCACCCCGGAGGACGCACTCCGTACCGTCCAAGTTCACCAAACAGCCTTCGCGCAGGCGGGACAGTCGGACGCCTTCACAAGAGTGATTGCCGCCGTCGTTCAGCCGGGCGTGGAATTCGGCAGCCATAATGTGGTCGACTACAGCAGCAGCAAAGCCGAGGCCCTGAGCGCGACGCTCAAGGACATGCCCGGCCTAGTCTTCGAAGCGCACTCCACCGACTACCAGACCCGAGCCAACTTGACCGATCTGGTGCGGGACGGCTTTGCCATCCTCAAGGTTGGGCCAGGCCTGACCTTCGTCCTGCGGGAGGCCCTCTACGGCCTCGACGCGATCGCAGAGGAGCTGTTTCCCGCCCGCCGGGAGGAGACTCTGCGCACGACCATGGAGCGGATCATGCTGGCCTCACCGGAGAACTGGGCCAAGTACTACCACGGCCGTACTGCCGAGCTGGCCTTGCAGCGACATTTCTCGTACAGCGACCGCATTCGCTACTACTGGCCACAGCCGGAGGCTGACGCGGCCGTGGCGCGGCTATTCGAGGTTCTGGAGGACAAAGAACTCCCAGAGACCCTGATCGGCCAATATCTCGGGGCGCGTTACGAATCCGTTCGCAAAGGGCGCCTTGCCCCTACCGCGCGCAGCCTTGCCATGGCGGCGGTGGAGAGCCTCATGGAGGACTACATTTCGGCCTGCGAGGGATAGTGCTCGTTGCACATGAGCAACGTGAGTGGCGCAGCGGCTGGACACTGAAGGCGGTGGGCACAAGCTGACCGCCGCGTTCAGTTGACGACGACGCGTGTCACTGCTCGGGCAGCGCGTCGGGGTCTTGCTGCTCCATCGCCTGGCGTGCCTGGTCGCGTATCCGGTTGCCAACCACCCGGGTGAAGATGACGCTAATGACGAAGCCGGCGATCACGACACCCCCCGCGATGAGCCCCATCAATGCCAGGCCCTCGGGGCTCTTCAGGACGACTCCGCTCAGGTAGAGAACCAGCCCCAGGCTCAACAGGAGAAAGCCGATCCGTTTCTCTGCCAACAGCTGGGCTTGGGTGGAGAGCGCGTCGGGTTCCCCCACCGCAACCCCCTCTTCGCCGATGTCCTCGCGCAGCTCGACTATCGACTCGGCGTTGTGGGCGTGCGAAAGGACACCCGCGCCTACCAGGTCCAACGCCACGCCGCTCACCAGGAGTATCTCGGTAAACAGAGCCACAGCACATCCTCTCCGTCAGCCGGTGCGAACCACGCTCGCAGTCTCTCAACTCGAACAGAGACCGGCTCGGCCTTCGAGCCGTTGGAACCAAGGCGTGACCCACCGCAGGTTGGTAACAGTGTCCTTCCGCGGGCGAATTGTGGCTCAGCGGCGGCCGGTTGACACTGAGCTGGTTTACGCGACAGGTGCCTCTTCTTCCTCACGGCCCGGAACGGGGGTAGTCGCCTTCTCCTGCTGCCGCGGGTAGTTCGGTCCCTCGTCAACCGACAAGGCACGCGCGGTGTCGATCAGCGGGACGTGGCTGAATGCCTGCGGGAAGTTACCGACCAGGCGCTCAGCCTTGGTGTCGTACTCCTCCGACAACAACCCAACGTCGTTGCACAGGCCGAGCAGCCGCTCAAACACTTCGCGCCCCTCGTCTCGACGCCCCATCAGGGCATAGTTCTGCGCCAGCCAGAACGTACAGGCGAGAAACGCCCCTTCTCCTGGCGGCAATCCATCCACGCTGTCGTCAGGTTCCTGTGTGTAGCGATGTACGAACCCGTCCTGCAGCAGCTCCTTCTCGATTGCGGCAACGGTGCCCTGGATCCGTTCATCAGTCGCGGGCAAGAACCCCACCAGCGGCATCATCAACAGCGCGGCATCCAACTCCTTCGACCCGTAGTACTGGGTAAACGTGTTGCGCTTTTCGTCGAAACCCTTCGAAATGATCTCGTGGCGGATCTCGTCGCGTAGCGCTCGCCACTGGTCCACCGGGCCTTCCATGTCGGCTTGTTCAACCGCCTTGACGGCGCGATCCGCGGCCACCCATGCCATCAGCTTTGAATGGACGAAGTGGCGGGAACTGCCACGCACCTCCCAGATTCCCTCGTCCGGGGTGTTCCAGTTGCCCTCAACGAAGCGCATGAGCGCTCGCTGCAGGTCCCACGCCGGCTTGTCCGATTCCAGCCCGGCTTTGCGCGCCTGGTGCAGTGCGTCCATAACCTCGCCGTACACGTCCAGCTGGAACTGATCCACAGCGGCGTTCCCGATGCGGACCGGGTTCCCGTCATAGCCTGGAAGCCATTCGGCAACGTATTCGTCGAGCCGACGCTCGCCCGCCACGCCGTACATGATCTGCAGCTGAACGGGGTCGCCCGCGATGGCGCGCAGCAGCCAATGCCGCCAGGCGCGTGCCTCTTCTACGTATCCCGCATACATCAGCGACTGCAAGGTGATGGTCGCGTCCCGCAGCCAACAGAACCTGTAGTCCCAGTTGCGTACACCGCCCAGTTGCTCCGGCAGCGAGGTTGTTACCGCCGCGACGATGCCACCGGTGGGCGCGTAGGTCAGAGTCTTGAGCGTGAGCAGGGACCGTACGACGATGTCGCGCCATTCGCCGTCGTACGTGCACCGGCTCACCCATTCCTGCCAGTACGCCTCCGTCGCTTCGAGCGACACGATCGGATCGACCGGCTGTGGGGTCGGCAGATGCGACGGACGCCACACCAGCACAAAGGGCACATGAAATCCCTCGCCGACGCTGAATTCGGCGACGGTGGACAGATTCTCGCCCTTCAATTCGACCGGCGTACGTAGCCATACCGCATTGGGACCCGCCATCGCCACGAGATCCGCGTCAACCTGGCGTACCCACGGCACGACGTGGCCATAGTCGAACCGCAGCCGGAGGTCCATGCGCATGGGTACCCGCCCACGGACACCTTCGACGATGCGGACGAGGTCCAAGCCCTCGCCGCGGATCGGCATGAAGTCGATGAGTCGGACGGTGCCCTCATCGGTATCGAATTCGGTTTCCAGCACCATGGTGTCGCCGCGGTACCGGCGGCGCGTCGTGCGGACTGGGCTAGCCGGAGTGATCAGCCAGCGTCCGTGTTCTTCTGTCCCGAGCAAAGCAGCAAAGATCGCGCCGGAGTCGAACCGCGGTACGCATAGCCAGTCGATCGACCCGTCGCGGCCCACCAAGGCCGCCGTCTCGGTGTCGCCGATGACCGCGTAATCCTCAATGGGCAAAGCCAAGGCAACCTCCTTGGGTCGGAGCCATCACACCGGGTTTGCGAGGTGGCGCATGTCTTCGACCGGCGCAACGAGCAACCCTGCTTGCACCGGTCAATGTACGCATCGCCGTCCCCTCAACTCGCTTTATCGATTACCCAGTGACTGCGTCATTGCACATAGCTGCAGGAATGGGACGTGCTCAGCGGTGGCCATCGGCGAAGCACATGGGAGAAAACCGGCCATCCGGTTCCCGGGCACGCCCGCTGGCGGCACGCTCCGTCGTGTTGGAACGTTGAGTTGTCACCGGCCCAAAGGATCCTCGTGGCTCAGACCGCTCTACCCATCGACGCCGACATCCGTCCAGTCACAAAGACAGCGCGGGTCCGGCCCTGGATCGCGTTGGCCGCCGCGGCCGTGCTGTTCGCCTTGGTCATGTTTGGCCTCTTGCCCTTTACCTATGCCGCACCAGTGATCGGTGTGGTGCTGGCGCTTGGCTCACCGCCCGACTATCTGGGTCAGGCCCGGCCCGTCGCGCGTCGGACGCGTAACGTCGTGGTCGGAGTAGCGCTCATCGCAGCGCTCGCGGTGGTTGTCTGGCAGCCGCAGCTGAGTCTGCCGCTGGTCGTCCTGTTCGGAATGGACGGCTCAGGATTGGTGATCACCGTTGTGGCCGTCATCGCACTCGCCCTGCCCCTGGCGATGACCGATGCCACCAGCGATGAGCACCCGGCCGGTTGGTTCCTGCTCACGCGACGCAATGTGATCTTGTCACTCACGATCTTGGTGTCGGTGGCAACGTGGTACGGCGCCCTCGGCCACAGTTTCATCCCGATCGCAGTCTTCGTCCTCGTGCTGCCAATGCTTATCGGCCTCAGCCGGCTGGTCGCCGCCCGGAAAGGACGGCTCGAGTACGGCCTGCTTCGCGAACCGTTACGCGCGGGGCTGGGACCGCACCGGCTGCAACTGGTCAACGTTGTGTTGTTCTGCGGGCTGGCAGCACTCGCCGTGAATACGGGAGCATATGAAGCCATAGCACTCCAGCTCCCCGGCATCTACCGCGTACTCCTGATTTTGTTCTTCATCTGCCTGGTCGCTTTCGTGCTCCTCGCCCTCCTGCCGCTCCGCCGGGTGCGGCTCGGCTCCAACCTGTTGGTGGCGGCCGGGACGATCTTCCTGGCCACCCAGCTGATCTTGTTGTACCGGCCGCCCGTCGACGCGGTGATCATCGGTTCTCCGCTGGCCGAGGAATGGTGGGTCGGTCATGGCGGTCGCGCCGAACTGATCAACTACCACCACACCGGGTCGATGCAACGCAACGCGGTGGACATCATGCAGGTCGGCGAGGGAGGTATTCACCGCCCGGGCAGCACTGACCTCGCCAGTTACTACATCTATGACCAGCCCGTGCTGGCGCCTGCCGACGGAACCGTAACCTACGTCCTGGACGGCCGCCCCGACCAGCCGATCGGATCTGTCGACGAGCGCTACCCGTCAGGAAATCAGCTGGTGATCGACATCGGGGGTGGCCGCTACCTGATGATGGGGCACCTCCGTGAGGGCAGCATCGAAGTCAACGTCGGAGAGCGAGTCCGCGAGGGCCAACGAATTGCTCGGGTCGGCAACTCCGGCAACACCAGCGCGCCCCACATCCACATTCAGGCGCAGACGTTGCCGTTCGCTATCGGGGACATAGAGGCGATTGATCTACCGCAGATGCTGCGAACGCTGCACACGTATCCGCTGCTTTTCCGCGATGCGAGCCTCATCAGGGACGGCGTCGAAACCTTGCCGTCGGCCGTCGACCCGCGCCGAGGCGACGTCATTCGCCCGACCAACTGACGTCCTGGCGCAGCCGCGGACCACCGGCGTTCCAAGCCGCCCGCCACGCCGACAACCAGAACGTTCTTGATCACCACGGAGCATCTGCGAGGAAGGTCACGGCCTCATCAACCCACTGCAGTCCAGCCTCCATGGTGAGTACTCCGTGCCTAGCGGCGAGCCAACCAGCGCGGGCCTGCGGGGTTGCGGTCACGCTCAGCTTCTCCATGATCGCGCTGAGCTGATCCCGCTGCATTTCCAGCCGCTCGCGGTATCCGGTCAACAGCGACCGAGCTTGCTCCGGTGGGAGGCGGTAGGAGAAGAACAGCCTCAGCAATACCGGGTTGCGTTCGCTGCCGGCCGAGTCCGGCGGCGTAGCTAGCCAGTCTGATAGTGCCCGCTGCCCATCGGACGTGGTCCGGTAAGTCCACTTGCTGGGTGCATGCGTCTGCTCCACTCTGGTCGGCTCCACCCAGCCGATAGCGGATAATCGGGCGAGTTCGCGGTAGAGCAGGGTGCGAGAGATCGGCCAGAAGAACGCGAGTGAATTGGCTGCGACGCCGGCGAGTTCATAGCCGGAGGAACCTGGCAGCTTGTCGACGAGACCTAGGACCGCGTAGGTCGTTTCCGGATGCTCTGACACCAGTTCACCGACCGGGGCTGGGCCACACCGCAGCAAACGCAATGGCTGCGAACGCGGCGATCGCGAGAGGCGTTCTGATCGTCTGTCCGCGATGCCATTGATCGCGGAGCTCCTCCCAGTTCGCCGGTGGCGCCTCAGGACTCCACTCGACGGCGACGGCGTTGATCGGAGCGTTGTAGACCAACGTCGTGATGATCACGCAGGCCCACAGAATCAGGGCCAGCACTACCGCTAGGAACGGGGGACCCGAGGAGCGGAGCAGGAAGATCAGCGGAGCGATCGACAGTCCGGCCGCGATGACCAGAACTGGCATTACCTTCCCGACGGCGACCTCGAAACTGTGCTTGACCAGCGTGAAGTCACGTGCATCGAGAGTGTTCTGGACCCGAAGCTGACCCAACTGAGTTGCCAGGAAGATCCCGGCGACCAGTCCCACGACTACGAGGCTGACGAACATCGCCGCTGGAATGGCGCGTTCCATGGTTGTCTCCTGTGCTATGCAACAGTGGAATAGATTACAGTAGCATAGTGGAGCTGCGACGGCGACCGGCAGAATCTAGGCTTTCTCGGCGATCAGATTGTCCACCTCGGCCGATGTGGGCGGCTGTGGGCCACGTCGGGAGCAGACGATGGATGCGGCTGCCGCGCCTCGTTCCAGGGAGCCTTCAATCCCGAGCTGGAGCTTCACATAGCCATCTAGGAAGCCAGCCATGAAAGTATCGCCGGCACCGACCGTGTCGACCACCTTGGTAGGGAAGCCCGGTACGCGTGTGATGTTTCCGCCTGGCTCGACGGCCGCTCCACCACCTGGCCCGAGTGTGATCACCCCAAGGCTCAGCCCGTACTGTTCGACCCAACGGCCGGCCAGCTCGACTGGATCGGCCTCACTCTCGGCGCCGCCGCTGCTGGCCGCCTTGGCCAGGAACCTGATGTCCTCGTCACTTGCCTTGACGATGCCGCCACGCCGTCCGACCACACGCAGCCAGGGGTGCACCTTGGTCCAGTACGCGTCGGGTTCGGTGATCACGGTCGGCCGTACGTTGATGTCGTAGGAAACTCCTGCCCGGACATCTCGCATCCAGTCGAGCAGCACTTCCGCGCCTGGGCTCACGACGCATGACAAGGATGCGATGTGCAGCCAGTCGTCGCTGTTGAGCACCGGCAGATCGTCAACCTGCCAGCCGAAGTTCGCCGTGTCGTTGAAGTGGAAGGTGTAACTCGCTATCCCGTGTTCGTCCAGACTCACGACCGCTATCGAGGTGGCCTGTGACGCCTCGGTAGCAAGATCAAGTTTGACGTTCGCTTCGAGGATGTGCTGGCGCAGCTGACGACCGAAGGCGTCTCTGGAGATCCGACCCAGGAAATGGGTGTCGCACCCCAGCTTGCCCAGAGCGACCGCGGAATTCATCGGCCCCCCGGCCGACAACGCCAGCCACGTCGAGCTGTGGGAATCACTGGTGGCCGCATCGGATTGGACTAGATCAATCAGCGTTTCCCCGCAGACCACGAAGCGCGTCATGGACACAATCTAATGTTCGTTGAATCCCTTGTGGTGAGCACTACCTGCCAGCAAAGGCAGCTCAGTCTGTAACTTGGCCTGCGTGATCAAGAGACGATTGGACCCAGCGTTCGGGAATGATCGGCTGCGGCAAGGCGGATGGTGAGGAGCGGTCGAGCATGATAGGAAGTCGAGCGTGCCCGTGATTTTGTACGCCGAATTCACCGCCAAACCTGGCTCGGAGTCTCAGGTTGAGACGCTCATCTCCGGCCTGGCCGGGGAGGTGCGACGCGAGCCCGGCAACGCTGAGTTCACCGTCTACCGGGAACGCGACAACCCGCGTAAGTTCTTCGTCTTCGAGCAATATCTGGATGAGGCCAGTTTCGAAGCCCACATCAGTGCTGAGTACGGTGTCATCTTCAACCAGCAGCTCAGCAGCCTCATTGAAGAGGGCGAGTCCCAGCTCACCTGGCTCACGAGTTTCGACCCACCCTGACGTCAGATCACTCGGCAGTCGATGAGGTTCCACTGATCCGGGCACCTGATGAAGGCACCGGGTGATATAGGCGCTGCGTGACACAGCCACGTGACCCACGTTCACGTTGGTTCCCGGTGGCGCCATCGCCCGATAGCCCACTCGTACGGATTCCAGCCATGTTCCCAAAAGCGGCCCGCGGCCGTAGGCTTCAGGTCACATCGAAATAGTTCGGATTGCGCTCACGCAACTCTGGTGAGCACAGTTGGCTCCGTCGCAGCGTTGCAAATCTGCCGGAGCTGTGTCTGGCTGGGTCGTCGGTCTGGCCGACCCGGGGGCGGTTGGCTTTGCCCTTGAGCCTGGCTCTCCACCGAAGGAGATGGGGTTCGGATGTCGCTGAAAAAGCTGCCGCTGATCGACAAAGATATGATCATTCCGTTCTGGTTGTTGACCAGCTGCTTCGTTGTGTGGGGGCTGGCCCAGGACTTGACCGCCCCGCTGGTCACCGCCTTCAAGGGCATCTTCACGATGAGCACCTTCGAGGCGTCGCTGGTTCAGTTTGCCTACTTCGGGGCCTACTTCTGTCTAGCTCTGCCCACCGCGTTCCTCAACGAGCGGTTCGGCTACAAGGTGGGCGTCCTGACCGGCCTCGGCCTCGCCGCGATCGGGGCATTCTGTTTCTACCCTGCGGCCAAGTCGCTGACCTTCGGCTTCTTCCTCATTGCTCTGTTCATCCTGGCCGCTGGTCTCTCCGTTCTGGAGACTTCGGCCAACCCGTTCGCAATCGCGATGGGCCCGGAGGGCACTGCGACCAGGCGGCTCAACCTGGCTCAGTCGTTTAACCCGCTCGGAACTAACCTCGGTGTGCTGCTGGCCGCAGTCCTCGTCCTGCCGAAGATGAACCCGGCCACGCCAGAACAGCGGGCCACAATGCCGCGTGAGCAGCTGGATACGATCCAGACCGGCGAGCTCAACGCGATCATGAACCCCTACCTGGGCCTGGCGGTCGCGCTGGTCATCATCTGGATTGGCATTTTCATCAAGAAAGTCCCCAGAAGCCACGAGGAGGTCGCCTCGGACAGCCACCACATGCACTTCGGCGACACCGTCCGCCGGCTGCACCACAACCACCATTGGCGCTACGGGGTCCTCGCCCAGTTCTTCAATGTCGGAGCCCAGGTCTGCACCTGGACCTACATCGTGCTCTATGTCGCAGAAGTGGTGCCCGGTGGCACCGCGGTCAGGGGTGCCTATTTCCTGCAGGTCAGCCTGATCGTCTTCTTCATCTCCCGGTTCCTGATGACCTGGCTGATGGGCTACATCCGGGCCACGAAACTGCTGGCGATCATGGCCAGCATCGCCGTTCTGCTCTGCTTATACGCAGCGTTCTTCCCCGGCCTGTCCGGGGCGATAGCGCTTGTCGGGGTGTCCGCCTGCCTGTCGCTGATGTTTCCCACCATCTACGGAGTAGCACTGCATGGTCTCGGCGTGGACACCAAGTTCGCAGCTGCCGGCCTGGTCATGGCGATCGTAGGCGGCGCCATCATGCCGCCGATCCAGGGCCTGCTGGCCGACCGATTCGGTATCGGGCCGGCGTTCATCGTGGCCGCAGTCTGCTTCCTGGGCGTCTTGGCCTACGCAATCTTTGACCTCAGGTCGAAGGACCGGTTTGCCGACATACCGGAGGAAGAGCCGAGGATATCCATGGCAGGCCACTGAGACGGCGCGGCATCTACCTTCCGTAGTGACGGGGGTACTGCGGAGACCTGCTCAAGATTCGGATGTCTATCTCTGAGGGTTGACCTCGTCCGGGTTGAGGCATTCGATGGCGGCGCCTACGGTGATGGTGCCCGCCGTGAGGATGTCGGCTC
>DATEWO010000213.1:0-2611 GCA_035257925.1 Propionibacteriaceae bacterium
TCACTCGGGTCAGCACAGCTGACGTGTGATGCGCGCTGCCCGTCGAAGGGCTCAGGGCGCATCTAGCCAATTCAGCAGCGCTCGACCCATCAGGAGCGACGCACCGAATGTTGCGACATCGGCATACCGGCGGTCCTCCGAGGGCCAACCCATGTCGACGACCAGCACATCGACATGCGCCGAGCGCAGCCGGTCGACAGCCTCTCTGGCAAAGGGATGTTGATGGATGTCGCGGCCAACGACGAATACTGGCTGCTCGGGTTGAAGAGGCGGCAGCGCGGATTGCTCAGCGGAGACCGACCACACGGGCTGCGCGGCGAAGGACGTATGCGCGCTGGCGAATGGGCCCCAGGGTGTCGCGCCGACAGCGATATTGGGATTCGCCTCAAGGCGTACGACGGTGTAGCGGCCTGATGCCTTGGCCCGCCAGTCAGCTGCCCCAGGTTGGATATCGAAGGTGCGCACCAGCTCGGCCTCGCCCTTGGACCAGCGGGGCGCGGAATCCGGAGGTTGCCCGGCTGCCTCCCTGGCATCCTCAAGGTCGGCTGCGAGCCCCCGCACTCGGTTCACTGCTTCGGATACCCGACTGGATGCAAGCTTGCCGGTGGTGACTGCGCTGGCTACTGCGCGTTCGATCTTGGCAAGTTGATCATCGCTGTTCTCGGTCCCGAGGCAGAGCAGATCGCAACCAGCTTGCAGTGCGGCAACGGCCGCCCCCGCCATGCCCAGCAAGCCCGAGGCACCGGCCATGTCCAGAGCGTCGCTGACGATGACCCCGGAGAAGCCGAGCTCGCCGCGTAGCAAATCGTTCAGGACAACTCGACTCATCGTCGCCGGATGGTCCGGATCCAGCTGGGGCAACATGATGTGCGACGTCATGATCACCCGGCAGCCCACTTCGATACCCGCAGCGAATGGCACTAGCTCACACCGGCGCAAAGCGTCGAGGGATCGGTTGACAATCGGTAGCGAGACGTGGGAGTCCTGCGCCGTGTCGCCGTGCCCGGGGAAGTGCTTGGCGCTCGCGGCCACGCCCGTCGACTGCAGGCCAGCGACCCAGGCTCGACCGTGCTGCGCCACCAGTTCGGCGTCGCGACCAAAACTGCGGACGCCGATAACGGGGTTGTCGGAACGAGAGTTGACGTCAACACAGGGAGCGAAGTTCACGGTGCAGCCCGCACCGCGCAACGACCAGCCGATCGCGGCCGCTGTGTCGTGCGTGGTATCGAGGTCATCGAGCCGACCCAGCACAGCGTTGCCCGGGAATGGAGCACCCGTAGCAGCGAAGAGCCGCGTGACGTCGCCGCCTTCCTCGTCTATAGCGATGATCGCGGACGGGTTCTCGGCCATGATTGCGTCGGTCAGGTCGTGCAGTTGCTCGAGTGAGGAGATGTTTTGCGCGTAGAGGCAGACACCTCCCAGACCTGCCCGGAGCCGGTCTCGCAGCCAGACCGGCAATGCCGTCCCCGTGAACCCGGGCAGCAGGGTGGTCAGCACGCTAGAACCCCTGCCAGCTCGGCTTACCTTGGTAGGTCTCGATGTAATACGAGGCGAGCTGCAGACGCGAAGCCGCAGCGTTGTCCAGTAACACGGTCACGTGTGGGTGCAGCTGCAACGCTGTGGCAGGCCACATCGCGGAGACAGATCCCTCGACGAGCTGATGGACCGCCTCCGCCTTTACACGCCCCGATGCCACGAGCACGATGTGGCGGGCCCCGAGAATGGTGCCGATCCCTTGGGTCAGGCAGTGCTGTGGGACGGCCTCAACATCCCCGCCGAAGAATCGAGCGTTGTCCCGCCGGGTCTGGCCAGTCAGCGTCTTGATCCGGGTTCGAGAGGCGAGCGAGGAGCCGGGTTCGTTGAACGCAATATGCCCGTCGGTACCGATCCCGAGAATCTGTAGATCAACACCGCCGGCGTCCGCTATGGCTCGTTCGTACGCCTCGCAAGCGCTCTCCAAGTCCGCGGCCAGACCATCCGGCCCAAACACGTTGGCCGGATCGATATCGACCTTGTCCACGAACTCCTCTCGGATGACGTTGCGGTACCGCTGCGGATGGTCTGCCGGCAGCCCCACGTACTCGTCAAGCATGAACGCTCGCGCCTGGGCCAGCGACAAGGAGCCCTGCGCCACTCGGCGGCCCAGTTCGTCGTAGATGATCACCGGACTTGACCCAGTCGCAACACCGATGACGACCTCTGGGTTGCGCTGCACAAGTTCGGAGATGGCGTCGGCGGCCAACCTCCCTGCCTCGTCCGGCGTCGTGCTGATGACCACTTCCATCGTCTAGTACTCCCACTCCCCCGCCGGCCGACCGTCGATCCAGACCTCCCGCACCTGCCAGTCACTATCGAAAAGCACAGCGTCGGCCACGTATCCCGGCTCCAATCGACCGAACCGGTCCTCCACTCCCAGGATCTGCGCCGGGATGGCCGTAGCGGCTTCGACTGCCGCGAGAGGGCTCAGCCCCACGTCCTGTACAGCGCGGGCGATGGCGACGTCCAAAGTGATTGTTGAGCCAGCGATCGAGTGTCCTTTGGCCAGCCGCGCGACGCCGGCAGCGACATCAACGTCCAAGTTGCCGAGACGGTATCGCCCGTCACCGGCGCC
>DATEWO010000214.1:0-2105 GCA_035257925.1 Propionibacteriaceae bacterium
AGCTGCACTCACACCCCCATTCGCTTACATCAGGATGTTGCCGCTGGCGATGACAAGCCCGTGGACGCCCCTGACTCGCGGCCGAGCCGCAATGGAGCCACGGCAGTCTCCGCCTTGGCCCAGTTGGGCGCACGTGATCCCGTCGCCGCTGGGTCTGCCCTCGCAGCCTGCTCCGAAGGACTGCTCTTGCACAACATCGCCCGGCATGACGACACCGATCCGCGGCCAACGTTCGATCTCGTCGTGAGAGCCGCGCACGTTTAACACTGAAGAATGCGCGAGCTGATCGCCTGACAGCGCAACACGAAGGTGGGACGATTCCGGCATGCCGCGAGACGCGCGTACGGTCGCCAAGTACGTCGTTGCAGGCTTGGCCCTCGCCGCAATGCTCGCCCTCGCGCCTTTCTTCCTTGCCTCCGGATTGATGGCGCCCGGCTGGGCGGTGGGAATCTTCATCGCAGTCTGGCTGCTGCTCTTCGGGCTCGGCTGCTTCTGGATCAGACGCAAGCCGCTGTGGGTGATACCACTGCCGCTGATAGCGGTCGTCTTCTGGTATGGCGGGATGAATGCTGGTGCTGCGTTGCTCGGCTGGACTCCGTGAGCACGCCTCGCTAGCCGTCTGGGCGATCTCCGCAGTGACGTTCCGGTACAACACCGAAGGGGCCCAGACGGCACGCGATCCATCCACCCGAGCGGCGGTGCCGGTACGCTCTGATGCCCGGCCGAGATCGCCACTGTGGGAGGTGCGACCGATGCACGGGTCTGTGGGGGAAGGCATGGCAGCGACCGATGGCGGCCCCTGACTGCAACGGGATTCGTTAGCGAGGCGGACCTGCACATCGGCGTCACAGCATTTCACTATGAACCTAGTGACACTGCACTACGAGTGTAGTACTCTTTCCATACCGCCATACGGCGGACCACGACTGACGATCCGTGCCCGTAGGTGCCCACGGGATCGTCGACTCAGATCGAAGGAGCTTGCAGATGTATGGAGTTGTCACCACTGTCCCAGCGCCCGTCGAGATGTACGACCGAATGCACGCCGAGCTCATCAAGCGGGCCGGTACGTCCGTCGACGGCTTCGGCTTGCTGGTGCACGTCGGGCGTGCAACGGCCGACGGCTTCGAGCGGTTCGAGGTATGGGAGTCCAAGGAGCACTACGACCGCGCGATGGATATGGCCGTTTCCCTGATGCCAGATCTGGCCGGGGATCTACCGCAACCATCGACTGAGCAGTCGACGGAAGTCTTCGAGGTGCGCGGCATCGTCATTCCCCGCGGCGACATCGTGATCTAGCCGCGATCGAGCCGGCAACACCGGACCGGTCGAACCGGTGACCATGCCGGCCCGGCTGTCAGTCAGGGAGGGCGGCGTTGACGACGACCCGCAGCAGTGGGCGGGGGTCGGTGGTGTCGTGGCGGGCGATGCGGTGCAGGATGATGCCCTCGCCGCAGGCCATCAGGGCGAGTGCGGCGGAGTGCGGGTCGGTGGCGCCCAGGCGCGCCATGACAGCCACGATCGACCGCTCCATCACCCTGCGGGTCTGGGACACGGCGGCGCGGATCTCGGGGTTGTGGTTGGCCTCCATGAACAGCGTCAGCCGGGCCGCGGTCACGATGCGGTACGGACCGGTCAGCATCTCGATCCCGATGGCCAAGCCCTCCACCAGGTCCGCAGCGGTGTGGGGGGCCGTCGCCATGTCGTCGGCACTGGCCAGATCGCGCTCAGAGATCCAGTCGTTGACCCCGATCAGCAGCTGGGCCCGGGTGCGGAAGTAGTTGGAGGTCGAGCCCTTCGGCAGGCCGGCCTGCTCGTCGACCCGCGCGTGGGTCAGCGAGCGCAGACCCTCGGTGCCCAGCAGCTCGACCGCGGCCTCCAGCACCCGGACTTTGGTTGGCGTCACGCCAGGACTATAGATGCGGACTGCCACTACTACAAATCTAGTTGGAGCACACTACGAGCGTAGTACGACCGCTGGCATGGTCAGCACGATTGCCTTGGTCACTGGAGTATCGGCGGTCTTCGTCGGCTCTCTCCTGCTGAGGACATGGCTCCGCCATGGCGGCGCCTCCGGCACCTCACATTTCAGGCGCATCCAGATC
>DATEWO010000215.1:0-8888 GCA_035257925.1 Propionibacteriaceae bacterium
TGGCGGAGCAGCCAGCACCCGCGCACCTGCATCCGTATGCCGGTCTGCGACTCGGCCAGCACCTGGTCGCGGCGCGTGAGCGTGTGGAGGCCAAGCACGTGCTGGCCACGGCGTCGGAGAAGGCGGTCGCGCTCGGCTCGGCCTTGTTGACCGATCGAATTGCGGCGCTGTCGCAGCGCGCCGGTTTCGTTGTGGCGTCGCCTGCGGAGGCGAGTCCGGTCGCCGGGCTGACGCCGCGGGAGCTCGAGGTTCTGCAACTGGTCGCGGATGGCCGATCCAATGGCGAGATCGCCTCCGCACTGTTCATCAGTACCAAGACGGCCAGCGTGCACGTTTCCAACATCTTGGCCAAGCTTGGGGTGAGTGGTCGCGGCGAGGCCGCTGCCGTTGCGCACCGGGTGGGCCTCACCACGGCCTGACTACAGCATGTGCCCTGAGCTTGTCGAAGGGCGCTTCGACAAGCTCAGCGCACATGAGGCCCATCAGCCAGGACTGGACCCACCAGCGCGCACGTAGGACCAGACCTCGCTGTGGGTAGCGACCGGTGCCGGTCCGCTTTCGCCCCGACGCTCCGCCGCTGAGCGGTGGCCGTGGGCGAAAGAGTCCGAGTTCAGCCAGGCCTGGAACGACTCCTCATCGCGCCAGCGAGTGAGGACCAGCCACTGCTCCCGCCCATCGGTGGGCTTGAGCAACTCGAAACCTTCGAATCCATCGGCATTGTCGACGGCCCCCGCTCGCGCCGCAAAGCGGTGTGCCAACTCGTCCCCCGAATCGGCTGGCACGGTAATGGCGTTGATCTTGATGACGGTCATCTGCTCATCGTGCCCCACGCTGCCTGGCGACATCAGAGTGAGGGTGCGCGCTCTTCCGCGGGGGTCAGTCCCGGCTGACTGTGCCGGTGAAGCTGATGGCCTCGTGTACGTCGTCGTTCGGATCCACGATGAAGGTCACCTTCTTCAGCTCCGAGAACGGGATCGCGAAGCCGACGGTGGCGATGGCTTCAGCTTTGGGCTTGATAGTGCCGGTGAAGCCGCTGTGCAGCTGATCGGTCTTGTCGATGATGATCTGTGCGTCCTTGGCATTGCCGTACTGAGCACCGATCAGGACCCTCTCGGCGTCGTACGGCTCCTTGGTTTTGTTCTCGATGCGGACCGACGCGATCACGATCTCCCCGTTGGTCGCCTCAGCACCGCGGTCGGTCTTCGTCGCCTTGTCCGCAACCGTGCCCGCAATCTCGATCCGCAGCCCATCGTCGAACTCGGCGGCGTCGTCCAAGTTGAACTGCTGCTCCTCTGGCACCTCGGCCGGCGTGGCGCTGGTCGCGCTGGCGCTTGGGCTGGTACCTGAGCTGGCCGGAGCTTCAGGGCTGCCGCGGGTAGGACTAACGCTCGGCTGCGGTTGATTGGCGGGCAGCACACCACATCCCGCCAAGGCGAGCAGTACAGCGATGAGTGCTCCTGGGAGTCGCCTCATAGACCGACACCGTACCGGCCCAAACTGATCACGGGCCGCTAAGGTGGACCGCGTGAAATGGAAGGTGGTAGTCGCAGTCGGGGCTGCAGCAGGAGGCGCGTTCTGGTTCGTGCGGCGCAAGTCCCGTCGAGCCGAAGCAGACGCAGAGCTCTGGGCCGAGGCCACCGATCCCATCGCCCGCTTTGGCGAATCCGACTCCGGTCAGGGTTGAGAGCCGTCAGCTTTGGTGAACATGGCGACTTCGTATGAAGAGTCTTCATCGATCAAGAGCGTCACGAGGTCACCAGCTCGCAGTTGAGTGTTCCCCCGCGCCGGGAGCAGCACCCCATCGCGTACCACCATGCTGATCCACACGTTGCCGACGAGTTCGGCGACCTCCTCGACTGTTCGGCCATCGACGACGGATCCGGCAGCAACGGAGACCTGGTATGCAGTGTCCGGTTCAGCTTGAAGCCGCACGGCGACCGTCCACGGTTCGGGCCTGACGGGCTGCATCGGTACGCCCAAACGCCGCGCCACTGGAGCGACCAGGCTGCCCTGAACCACCACAGAGAAGATGACCACGATCACCACAATCCCGTACAGCCGCTCAGCGTCAGGCGCGTCCGCCCTGAGTAGCAACAAGCCGAGCAGAATCGGCACCGCGCCCTTGAGCCCAGCGAACATCACGAATGCGCGCTCGCCACGTTCCAGCTGTGCCGGGAGGAGGCAGAGCCCAACGACGAGCGGTCGGATGACGATGGCAAGTGCGAGCCCCAGAATGAGTCCGGGCAGCCAGACATCCATCCGCGCCAAGACCGTCAGGTCGATGGTCAATCCCAACCCGACGAAGGCCACGATCTCCGCCAGTCCGGCCAGTGCCGCATGGAACCGTTCGATCTCACGCTGGTACGGCGCGCGGCGGTGGCCGATGATGATGCCGGCTACGAAGACCGCGAGAAAGCCGGATCCGTGCAGCAAGGTGGTTGCGCCGAAGATGAGGAGCACGCTCGCGAGGGTCCGAAGCGGATACAGGGCCTCGCTTGGAAGCGAGATTCGACGCATGAACGCGAGTAAGGCGACCCCACCCGCAATGCCGGCAGCGACACCGATTGCCATCTGAAGCACGAAATCGACCGCAACGCTGCCGAAGGCGGCTCCGCTGACGCCTCCGGCGGCCAGCAATCCAGCCATCAAAGCGATCCCGACCGGATCGTTCGCCCCGGATTCACCTTCCAGGATGGTGCCGCTGCGTCCGGCTATCTCGTTCCGGCCCAGCACGGAGAACACCACTGCAGGGTCGGTCGGTGATACGGCGGTTGCTACCAGCAAAGCGACATACCAGGCCAGCCCGAATCCCAGGTGCAGCAGGACGCCGCCGCCTGCCGCGGTCAGAAAGGTCCCGAACACTCCGAGGACCACGATCGGCACCAGCGAGGGCCGCAACCGAGCCCATCCGATGTGCCTTCCGCCATCGAAAAGGATCAGAATGAGCGCCACCGTGACGGCCTGCTCGATCGCACCCTCCGGCGGCGTGGGGATTCCCGGAATCAGCTGCACTGCCACAGCCGCGGCAGCCAGCATCCACACCGGCGCCGGTACTCTCAATCGCGTCGACAGCCGGTTGACCAACACGGCCCCCAGGGCAACAGCGCCGATCAACGCCATGATCAAGGCGTACCGGGCAGTCTCGGACAACTGCTGCTCCTCGGCGGGATGGACGAGTGGAAGCGATTGCCGACCAGCCTTCCCGGCACACCGATGCACACATTACGCCCGGCGGGCAGTCAGAAATTGGATGCACTCGCCCATCAATGGTGACTCGCGACCGGTGCAAGTCCTCTAGTCTCATCACATGAGTTCGCAGATCCACGTCACCGATCGATGGTCGTTACCACGTGGGCTGATCATCCTTCTCGGAGTGGCCGCGGCGCTCGTCGCGGCCGTCGGCATGAGGCAATTCGCCAATATTCTCGGCCCCGTGTTCATGGCGTTGGTGCTCTCGATCGCGGTCCACCCGATACGACGGCTGGCTGAGCGTTACCGGCTGCCGGCATTAGTGGGAATGCTCCTCAGCCTCCTCGCGGTCTACGGGATCGTTTTCGGACTATTCGCGATTCTGGTTATCGGAGGCATCCAGTTCGCGACATTGCTGCAGGATTACGGCCCACAATTCCAGGCCTTCTTACAGCAGGCCGTTCAATTACTCGAGTCGGTCGGTGTAAGCCAAGAGCAGCTCCAAGGCTTTGTGAACGAACTCAGCCCAAGCAGACTCGTTGGGGTTGCGAGCAGCCTGCTCGGCGGGCTCGCCGGCGTATTGAGCAACATCTTCTTCCTCATCGTACTTCTGTTCTTCACCGTTGCCGACGCGGGTGCCTTCGCCTCCAAGCTGAAGCTCCTCCCGGTGAACGGTGAGCGGCTCGCCGATTCATTTGACCGGTTCGCTCGTGGCTCCCGCCAATATCTTGTGGTAGCAACGATCTTCGGCGCGATTGTCGCATTTTGCGACGTGATAGCACTCTGGATTCTCGACATCCGTTATGCCTGGCTCTGGGGACTCCTGGCATTTATTACGAACTACATCCCCAACATCGGCTTCATTATCGGTTTGGTGCCGCCAACAATAGTCGCCCTGCTCGAAAAGGACGTCACCACAGCAATTATCGTGGTGATCGTCTATTGTGTATTGAACTTCGTCATACAAACCATTATCCAGCCAAGGGTTGTCGGAGTGACGGTCGGCCTTTCGTCAACGCTCAGCTTCCTGTCTTTGATCGTCTGGGCCTCGATTCTCGGCGCTTCCGGAGCGTTTCTTGCTATTCCGTTGAGCTTGTTGGTTAAGGCAGTGTTCATCGATTCCGATCCTGATCACGCCTGGTTGGGACCTTTGTTATCCAGCGAAAAACCTGGCGAGGAACCGGATGGGGGTCAAGGCAGGGATTCTGATGTCGTCGAGCCTGCTACGTAACCCCCACTCCCGCGGAGGCGGGAGCTCCAGGTAGTTAGTCAGAGGATTCCGAGCCGTTCCGCTTGGAGAACGGCCTCGCGACGCGTCTGCACGCCCAGCTTGCGATATGTCGAGCGCAGGTGGGTCTTCAGCGTGTTCCTGGAGATGAACAGAGCGGAGCAGAGCTCGCGCTGGTCCAGCGGAGTCGGCAGGTACTGCAGGATCTCCAATTCCCGCACTGAGAGTGGATCAGGCAACCGGACTCCGGAAACTGGCTGCTGCCGCAGATAGGCGAGCAATTCGACCACCTGCTCTCCGTACGCGGTGATCCGACGCCGCTCGGCCTCGAGCACCGGAATGATTGCTGCAGCAATTTCGCCGTACGGGCGTCGCCAGCCGTGCATCTCGGTGCTGTGTAAGGCGAGCCGAAGATACTGCGACGCGTGGTCGCGCTTCTCCGCCCGCAGAGCCAGACTCGCAGCACCCAGGAGCACTCGTACTCGTAGTGCCTCGGACCGTCCGGGAAGCAACGCCGACTCAAGTGGCAGATTGCTGATCAACTGATCCAGATCAAAGCTGACCTGATGTGCCTCAGATTCCAGGGCCACGCGCTGCATCACCCAGGCGCGCAGATACGACTGATTGTGCGTGCCATCGTCAAAGCCGTTCGCCGGCGATGAGCTGAATGTCAGGTCGAGCGCTTCGGAGACTTCGCCTGCCGCAAGGTGGGCGTCGATCCGGACGATTGCCCACAAGCATCCGGTAGTCCACCATTCCGGAACTTGGGGATTCGTCACGATCAGTTCATCCAGCATCAAGGCGCAGCCCAACGAGTCGGTATTTCGAATCAGGCGCATGCGGGCATCGGTAATGGTTTCCAGCGCTTGGCCGATTGGATGGGGAAACGCAGATCGCGCTGGCGTGGTCTCCAGATGATCAGGCGCTGCCACAGCCTGGATCTCTGTCTCCATCTCCAGCCACTGCCGCGCCGGCCAAATCGTCGCTCCTTGATCGAGAGTGCTCTGGTCGCTTTCGCTGGCAAGAAGTGCATCAGCCCGATCGAGCTGCTGCTGGGCAGAGCGGAGGTCCCCGGCAACGATGGCTTCCCATGCTCGAATCTCAAGCGCGCCAAGTTGCAGGGCGGTGTAGGTCACGGCACTGGAGGCATTGGACTCATTCAGCATTGTCACCGCAGTGTTTGATGGACCTTCCAGGAGAAGGCAGGCGGCGTGCAACTCATGCCATTTGGATTTCAATGCGTGCGAGGCAGCTGTGGAGCCAGATGTCGGGTCGTAGTGAGGATCGATCTCAAGGATCCGGACTGCCAACTCTGGCTGACCTCGCTCGGCGAACCACCAGCCTCGTAAGAACCGGACTACGTCAGCCTGCTGTCGCGTCCGAGGACGCGGCCTACCGTCCAGGATCGCCGACAGCAACGCCAGGGCTTCCATCCGGGCACCGGTACCAATGCTGACCAAGACCGATGACAGCAGCATGCTGAGATCGTCTTCTCGACGTGCCAGCGGCATTCGCGAAAATTCGGCACGGACCCAGGTCCAGTCCCCGGTCGCGAGTGCGACACATGATCCAGCCAGCACAGCTTCGCTGAGGACGTCCCACGATTGACCTTGTAGGGCCAGCGGCGCTGCGCGGATGTGCTCGCCTTGTTTGGAGAACCAGGCGGCCGCCCGGGCCGACAGTCGCCGCACCTCCTCAGGTGAAGATCGCATCAGTTCAGCAAGAAGCAGGGCACGAAACATGGGGTGGTAGCGATAGGGCCACCGGCCCCCAGCAAGCCGATGCAGAAAACCCGGCTGGGAATGCACTTGCTCGAGCAGCAACGCGGCATCGGAACGGCCGGTGAGTTCCTGAGCCAGCTCGACGTCGAGGAACTCGCTCACCGAGGTTTGCAGCAGAAACCAGCGAACGTCGTCCGCTGTATAGCCGAGTGCCTGACCCATCAGGTAACTGCCCACTGCGGTATCGCCATGCAGCAGGGTCGCGAAGGCGTCGTCCGAATGGGCTCCGTGAGACAAAGGCGTCGTGGACAACCTGAGCCCGGCTGGCCACCCCTCCGTATGCAGCCAGAGCGCATGTGCCTGCTCCGAGCTGACGGCGATGTTGTTCACGGCTAGGAACAGTCGTGTCTCGTCCTCGTCGAACGCCAGGTCATCAGCCCTGATTTCCCTCACCTTGCCCGCCAACCTGGCCGGATGGAGGGCGAGGATCGGATCACGCCGAGTCGCGATCACCACGTGTCGCTTTTCATCGGCTAGATGCAACGCATCTTTGAGCAGCCAGCTGCTCCGGCTGCCCTCCAGGAGATGCACGTCGTCGATGATCAACGTAACGGCCCTGAGACTGAGCGCATCAGTGATCTGGTGCCACAGGTGCCAGCTATCGGTGTTCTCCGCCGGATCCAGCCAGACGACCGGGCCGCCCGTCTGCGGAGCCCATTGCTGGAGCAGCGTCGTCTTGCCATAGCCAGCGGGAGCGGAAACGAGCGTGATGGGTTGCGAAGCGCCTCTGCCGAAGTGCAGAAGCCTTCGGCGAGTAATAACGCCGTCTTGAGAGATCGCCATCCTTCCGTTGGAAGGCCATTCGCTTTGGTCGTGGGTTATTCCGGGCCGCTTGCCCGACTACACCTGCGCGATTGGTCGGCTCGTCAATCCCGACGACGTGCCATGTTCCATGCTAAGGGGCCTGCTATCCGCCGTCCAGTTTTCATCTTTGCCGGAATTCCACCAGCTCGACGCCAAAATCTTGCATGGCCTGTAAGGCACCGTGCAGCTCAGCCTGGTCGCGAAAGACACCCACCAAGATGGTGCAGTTCCCCGCTTGTTCGACGCGCAGATTCAGAGCTTGGAGCGCAGCAACGAGTGCGTCAGTCAGCTCACCGCGTACGCGTATCTCATACGTGAGGCGCTCAGCGCCTCTCGTCATGAGCGTGCGGCGGCCGCTTGGCCACTGGCAGCCACGGCCCTGGTAACTATGACGTCGCTGGCGATCAACGAACTCATTACGGACATGCCGCCTCCATACGTTGACTCGCGACGCAATGATCAGATAACGGCACAGTGCTCTTGATCGGCTGCAGGAGCATCACTCTTTAGGGGTGATCTTTCCGTTGCCGCCGGACGGGGTGACCTGACGAAGTGCGGAGTAGCGTCCTACTCATGGGCACTGTGTCGGACCTGGTCGAGCTGACCGGAGGAGTCTTCCGCATGGGCTCGCAGCAGTTCTATCCCGACGAGGGACCGGTCCATGACGAGCATGTCGAGCCGTTCGCGATCGAACCGCACCCCGTCACCAACGCGCAGTTCTCAGAGTTCGTGTCCGACACCGGATACGTGACGATGGCCGAGCGACCGCTCGACCAGGCACTGTTTCCTGAGCTTGCGCCAGAGGAGCTCGAGGCCGGTTCTCTGGTGTTCACCGCAACGCCTGGGCCAGTCGATCTGAACAACTGGCGGCAGTGGTGGTACTGGTCGGTCGGTGCTGACTGGCGGCATCCCCTCGGCCCCGAATCGAGCATTGAGGACAAAGCCGACCACCCTGCGGTTCAGATCGCCTATGCCGACGCCGAGGCGTATGCGACCTGGGCTGGTCGCTGTCTCCCGAGCGAGGCGGAGTGGGAGTACGCCGCGCGGGCAGGCAGCACCACGACGTACGCCTGGGGCGAGGAGGTCCGGCCAGATGGCCAGCTAATGGCGAATACCTGGCAGGGACGTTTCCCGTACCAGAACACCGGCGCCAACGGTTGGGTCGGCACCTCTCCTGTCGGGTCCTTCCCAGCCAATGACTTCGGGCTGGTCGACATGATCGGCAATGTCTGGGAATGGACGACCACCACCTACCTGGCGCGACATGCCGTGGTATCGCCGTGCTGTGCTTCAAGCGCCGCCGAGGCAACCGCTGACCAGACGACCCGCAAGGCCTTGAAGGGTGGTTCACACCTCTGCGCGCCTGAGTATTGCCTGCGATACCGCCCGGCCGCGCGGTCGCCTCAGTCTTTGGACACCTCAACCACGCACATTGGCTTCCGCTGCGTCGTGAGCTTGTGAGCTAGTGACTGAGGCAGTCGGGGGAACGCCGCTGACGTCGACACCGGCAGGGCTCTCTGGCTCAGGTATCTCAGGACTCGCCGGCTCAGACAACTCCGGAGCAGCTGGGCTAGGAGGCCTACCAAGGAACTCGATGATCACGAGTGCGACCAATACTCCCAGGGTTATGCCGAGGACCACCTTCCCGGTCGGCTGATCCCAGAAGACCAACACCAGCGCAGCTATCGCAATCACAGCGACCCACAACACCTTTTTGTATGTGTAGACCCAGGCGCCAACCGGGCCAGTACGGAAGCCAGCCTGTTCGGCACCGCCTCGCAGCCAGCCAATACCCCTGCTCAGCCCGGCCCGAGCCCGGACCGCGGTGATCGAGCGGCCGGTAAGGAACCCGGCCAGAGCGATAACGAGTCCAAGCACCAGCACCA
>DATEWO010000216.1:0-2671 GCA_035257925.1 Propionibacteriaceae bacterium
CCACCGACCTGCGTTTTGCCGAGGAGGAGGCGGCCGTTTTCCTGAACGACAGGGCCGAAGTGCAGCTCAACCCAGGCGACCTGGCCACCCTGCACCAGCGCACGGAAGGCTGGCCTGCCGGCCTGCAGCTCGCGGCGCTCACGCTCAAGGGCGCCCCAGATCCCGGCGTTCGCGTGGCAACGTTCACCGGGAGTCATCGGCACGTGATCGACTACCTCGGGACCGAGCTGCTGCATGCACAGCCGCAAGCGACCCAGGCGTTCCTGCGACACACGTCGGTCCTTCAGCGGCTGTCGGGACCGCTCTGCGACGCCGTCACCCAGAACCAGAACTCGGCCGAGGTCCTCCGCCAGCTCGATCGGGCCAACCTCTTTGTCGTCCCCCTCGACGACCAGCGCGAGTGGTACCGCTACCACCACCTGTTCGGCGAGTTGCTGCAACACGAGCTGGCCGCGGCCGAGCCGGAGCTGGCTCCAGTCCTGCACCGCCGGGCGAGCGTTTGGTACCGGGATTCGGGGTTTCCCGAGGAAGCCATCCACCATGCCATCGCCGCTGGCGACGTCGCCGAGGTCGCCGAGTTGATCGCCCACCATTGGATCTCCTACGTCGACCGCTGGCGGATCGTGACCGTGCGAAGCTGGCTCCGCGCCCTTCCCGAAGACGTCGTACGTGCGGACCCGGTCCTGACGCTGGTGTCCGCCTGGATCGCCCTGTCGTTCGAGGAGCCAGCCGAGCTGGACCACTGGCTCGCCATCGCCGACCGGATCCCCTCCCAAGGGCCGTTGGCCGACGGAACACCGTCGCTGGAGCTTGGGATCGCTGCGCTGCTTGCCGTCAGCGGGTTCCACGGCCTGGGAGTGAAACTGGACGCCGCGCGCCGGATGCTCGCACTGCAACCAGACCCGGCCAGCCTCTGGCGCCAGACCGCCTCCTGGGCGCTCGGCTACGGCCTCTACCTCTCCGGCAAGAAGGTGGAGGCGCAGGCCGCGGTGGAGGAGGCGATCCGCATCGGCAGGTCCTCGCCGGTCCGTACCACCATGATCCGGTCGCTCGCGTTGCTCGGGCTTATCGCGGACGATCAGGGCAGGGCCGACGAGGCCGAGGCGCTCGGCCGCCAAGCGCTCGAGCTCACCGAGGATGAGGGGCTGGCCGAGAGCCCGGTCGTGGGGGCGGTCTTCACGCTGTTGGGCAGGATCCGGGCCAGGCGAGGCGACCTACGGGGCGCCCGGGCGGCTCACGAGCACGCCTTCGCCTTGCAGCGATACCCCGTCGAGCGGTTCCATGCCCTGGTCGAGTTGCTGCCCGTCCGCCATGCCGATGACGATGCCGAAGGGGTGCAGGAGCTGCTGGTCGAGGCCGGCCGGCTCGAGGCAACCGGCATTGACTTCGGTGTGCTACCCCGCAGGATGAAGGCGGTGTCGTGGCGGTTTCGCACCGCCGAGAAGGTTGCCGGGACGCTCAGCGCACGAGAGGTCGAGGTGCTGCGGTTGCTCTCTGGCCCGCTGTCCCTGCGAGACATCGGAAAGGAACTCTTCATCTCTCATGACACGGTGAAGAGCCACGTCAAGGCTATCTACCACAAGCTCGGTGCCTCCTCGCGCAAAGAGGCGGTCGCCGTGAGCCGAAAGCTCGGGCTTGTTCCCTGACCGCCAGAATCACCCTTTGACTTCCCCTCAACGGGGTGATGTTCCCATCCCTTGGTCCTGAGACGCTTGCCGTCATTGTTCGTGCAACGCCGGTATGGCGCCTGTGAGAAGGGATCCACCGTGAGCCATGCCCACGGCACGACGCATCAGGGCGTGACTGCGGAGCAGGATGCCAACAGCGGTCTCGAAGCCAGATTGGCCGCTGGTGCGGACGGCGTGATCGACGACGTCTATGCCGCTCACGGCTCGGCGGTGCTCGGCTATCTGCGCAGGTTCGTGCCCCACGACGACGCCGAAGATGTCCTGCAGCGGGTCTTCTACGAGGTCTGGCGCCATCAGGGTCGCTACGATCCCTCCAGGAGCCTGGCGGCATGGATCTTCGGCATCGCCCGCAATCGAGCCATCGATCATCTGCGCCGCCAACGCGGCACCTCAGTTCCGCTCGACGGCTTGCGCGGTCTCGTCGGGGAGGATGGCCGCGAGGTGGCCGAACGCTACGTGCGGGGCAGTGAGGTACGCAGCGCGCTCAGCCACCTGCCCAAGGAGCAACGCAAGGTGCTCACGCTGGCCTACTTCGGTGGCTACACCCAGTCGGAGATCGCCGCTCGCCTTGAGCTTCCCCTCGGAACCGTCAAGGCGTCGACGTTTCGGGGGTTGCGCCGGTTGGCCGCGTCTCTCGCGCCGGAGCAGGGTCGGTACCGACCCACATGACCATCCCCCAGTTAGCACCGGGTCAGGTTTACGAGACGCTCGATCAGGCGGCAGGGTAGAACCGAATTGCCGTGCGCTGCTCCGCCAGGGCTTCATCTACGTCCGCACCGTCGTCCTGCCCCACAACCCATCCGGGGCGCTGTTCCAACGACCAGCCCAGCGAGGGTCTACGCCGCGACCTCGAGAGCAGAGGCTGCTCGCAACCGCTGACCGACTCTGGAAACAGGATCGGGAGGCCTCGTGTGACCAGCCACCTTCACCGACGAGGGCATCGAGGCCGGCCTGCGGACGATCGACCTAGCGACCAGGCCATG
>DATEWO010000217.1:0-3909 GCA_035257925.1 Propionibacteriaceae bacterium
CGGCGGTGGTGCCGGCCGCGAAGCCGATGCCACTCTTGCGCCCGCGGCGCAGGACAAACCGATAGCCGAGGTAGGTCAGGCCGCCGGTGAATCCGACGACCCCGAGGCCCAGGAACAGGCCGTCCAGCCCGCCGCGGAGCACCGTTCCCAGGTTGATCCCGGCGCCCACGGCGAACGACATAAACGGGATCGTGATGGTCGGCACGTGCTCCAGCACGCGGGTCCACTCGCGATCGACGGCGCCCACGAAGAGGCCGAGGACGAACGGCACGATCGCGGCGACCAGAGCGAGCAGCGGGATCTCGCCCAGCCCCGCCGCGCCGAGGAAGATCAGCGCCAGGAACGGCCCGTCGTCGAAGGCGCTGGCCACGTAGGCGCCGGTGTCGCGCTCGTCGCCGTACTCGCCGGCGAACGCGAGCCACAGGGCACCGTTGCTGTTCCCGAAGATCGTCAGCAGGGCCAGGATCGACACGCCGAAAATGCCCTCGATGCCGACCGTCAGACCGAGGGCGATGATCAGGGCCGCCGGGATCAGCGTTTTGCAGGTCAGCACCACCAGCGTGGTCGAGGCCGCGGCCTTGCCGCTGTGCCTTCCGGTGATCTCCGCGCCGGTGGCGAAGATCAGCAGGCCAATCAGGGCCAGGGCGCCATCCTTGAACAGCGCTGTGGTGAAGCTCCCGATCTCGAGAGCCTCGGGTGCGAGCGTGTTGACCACCGCCCCGAGGATCAGGGGAACCAGCATCAAGCCGGCCGGGATCTTCTCCATTGTCGCGAAGATCGGCACCCGCGAGGGGGTCTGCCGGTACTGCATCTCAGCCACATCAACCTCCGACGCGATGTGCGAATGAACATTTAACGAGAACAGTAGGTGGCAGCACGTGCGTGAGTCAAGGGCTATGATGCGGCGACTTTCCTGATCAGTACCGGTGAGGGGACCGGTGCCGCTTGCGGCTCCCGCTCACCTTTGCTATGTTCAGTCGCACATGATCTCCAGTGGTCAAGGCGGAGTCGACAGGAGGCCGCGATGAAACCGGTGCGTGACCGGGGCAGGCGCGACCGCCGAGGCCAGCGAGCCGGAGAGGCGATCGCCACGGCTTCGGGGCGGTCGCCGGTCATGAAACTGGAGGCAGTCGCAGGGCCCGGTAGCGTTGCCCGTGTGTCGCAGGTGAGCGGTGTAGAGGACGCACGGAGTGCTCGTCAGCGCGACATACTGAAGACGCTGCAGCAGACCCGTCAGGTCGACGTCACCGCGCTGGCGCAGCGGTTCGGCGTGTCCGGCATGACCATCCGCCGCGACCTCGCCGAGCTCGACGAGGCGGGACAGCTACAGCGGGTCCACGGCGGGGCGATCATCCGCCGTGCCCCCGCCTACGGCTCCCGTGCCTCGACCCGGGCACCCGAGAAGGCCGCGATCGCCCGCGTCGTCGCCCGACTCGTTGAACCCAGCGCCGCCGTCGGAATCGACACCGGAACGACCACCCATGCCGTCGCCGCGCAACTAGCCCATCGCAGCGACCTCACCGTGGTGACCAACGGCCTGAACGCCGCGATCACGGTACGCGAGGGCGGCAGTCGGGTGATCGTGCTCGGTGGCCTCCTGACCCCCGAACTGAGCACGGTCAATCCCGGCACCGTGCAAGAACCGCCACAGGTTCACCTCGACCTGCTGATCCTCGGCTGCGGTGGGCTGTCCATCGACCGCGGGATCACCTTCTTCGACCCCGCCGAGGTCGAGGTCCGGCGCATGCTCGTCGGCCTCGCCGACCGCGTTGTCGTCGCCGCCGACCACAGCAAGTTCGACCACAAGAAGGCCATGGTCCTGGGCCCGCTCGACCTCATCGACGTGCTCGTCACCGACCACACGCCGCCCGAGCCTCTCCGCACCGCCCTCGCCGCGGCCGGCGTCGAAGTCGTCGTTGCCTCCTGAGCACCAGGGCTTGCCGCTGGCGAGAGCCGGGGCACACCAAGCTCACCGCCACGGCGGCAGCGACGGAGGCGATCGAGGCATGGTGCGACCAGGTGGCCGCGGTGCACCTTGCCGAGGGCGAGGATTTCCCGGCCGGCGGGGAGTGCTGACACTCTTCGACGTCCCGGACAGCGAACGAGCTTCAATCCTGCGCCCCGGCGAGTTGTCCTGAACGCCGCCCTGACCCGAACCCGGGACCCCAAACCCGCCGACGGCCACGTGATCATCGAGGTGGGCCGCGGCGTCGCTCTGCGGCACCCACCGAGAACCGGACCTCTCGCTCACAGAGCTTGTCGACGCTGCAGTTGTACGGCTCGTCACCGACGTCACCAGCGCACGCACGGGTGCCACTCTCCGCCTCGGCTCCACGACGTGAAGGTGTCAGGGCGACTGCCCCTGGTGAGGACTTTCCTCTCCTCGATCAAGGGGCCTCGCTCCGCTCGGCCCGACGATCCGCACCTAGTCCGCATCAGGTCGCGGACACGCCACGATCAGCGGCAAGCGTTCACAGGCATCACCGCAGGTCAGCGGTCCTTTGCGCTGGTCAGGCCGCCTCCTGGATTTCTCTCATAATGCGTAGGTCTAAGAACAACGCATCGCCCGGAAGACCGGCCACTGCAGACCGGTAACGGACACCGCCGGCCTACGAGGACCCGAAGGTCAGTACAGCAGCGAAGTACGGCAACAAATGCACTGTCTAACACGTTCGGCCTTCATCCAGTTGCGTCCTGGCCAGCGTGAATGAGGCTACAGGCGGCTACTGCGCGGAGTTCGGGACGAAGAGCTCGCAGGTTCAAATCCTGTCACCCCGACCACTGTTCGGCCCTCGGCAGTGTGCACTTCAGTGACGCTCGAGTTGATCACCAGGCCTGAGTGACGCTCGCGAGCGGAACCCGCCATCCACCCAGCCCGTCAGGGCCCTCCCCGCCAGTGTTCGATGCGGTGGTGGTCGGGTGTGAAGCCGTGGCGGACGCCCCACAAAACCGCTTGGGTGCGGCTGGTGACGTCGATCTTGCGGTAGATGGTTCGGATGTAGGACTTCACCGTGTTCGGGCTGAGGTAGCTGAGTGTTGCCACCTCGGCGTTGCTCTTGCCTTGGGTGATCAGTGCCAAGATCTCCGATTCCCGGTCGGTGAGTCCCTCGCTTCGTCCCGGCCAGTTCAGTCCGCCGATGCTGCGGGCCCGAAAGGGTGGGTCGCTGATCACGATGTCGCCGGCGTGGATCGCTTCGAGGGCGTCGACCAGCTCCCGCGCCGGTAAAGCCTTCGACAAATAGCCGTGGACACCCTGCTTACGGGCGCTGTCGATCAGGTCTGGGTCGAAGTTCCAGGTGTAGACCGCAACCCGGCGGGCGCGTGGATTTCGGACCAGCACACTGATCTCGTCATGATCGGATTCGGGTTGTGCGAAGGAGTCGTACAAGACGATGTCTACCATGTCGGAGACGGACATGTTGGTGTCCAGTTCCGCGATCACCACGCGATCTTGGTACTGCTCGAGAATGTGTGCGATGCCCATCACCACGATGTCGTAGTCGTCGACCAACGCGACGGTGACCGGCGTCCTCGTCGTGGACTCCATAAGAGAACCTTAAACCTCCCTAAGGGTGTGATGCATCCGCCCTTAGGGTGGTTAAGTGGTGGATGGAGCGGGATCGATTGCCGTGTGCGGCACCCGCTTCCAGCAGAAACTCCATCACGTTTGAGGAGGAACAGTGGAGATTATCGGTGTCATCATCGCAGGTATCATCATCGGCCTGCTGGGCAAGTTCGTCGCGCCCGGCGACCGAGACAACATTCCGCTCTGGCTGACCATCATCTGCGGCATCGGTGGGGTCTTGATCGGCTGGTTCATCTACACCGCCTTCGGAGGCGACGGCAGCCCGGGCATTGATTGGGTGCGGTGGCTCATCGCAATCGCCGTAGCCGCTGTCCTGGTCATGA
>DATEWO010000218.1:0-26292 GCA_035257925.1 Propionibacteriaceae bacterium
AAGGTGAGCGGAGTCTTCGGCACTTCGTCGCCCATCTCGGCTGCGTGCGCAGCATAATTGCGGCCGACGGCGACAATCTTGCTTCGCGGGATGACCGGAGCGAGCAGTCGAACACTGTTGAGTTCCTTGCGCTCCCCCGTCAGCTGGACTGACATTGCGATCGGATCGCCGGTCAACACCGAGACCGTATCGGGGTGGTGTCCACCGTCATCGGCGAGTTCCACCACGCCGTACTTCGGGTCTCCACCGGCTGCAAAACGGGCGATGCGCACCGGCCCAGCCTAGCGAGGGCGGGATCCGCAGCGAGCCGAGCGAACCTTTGACCCCGGATCGCGCGCCGCCGTGCTGAGGAGGAAGGAGCAGACACGCTTTTCGTCTGCGAGCGACGACGAAGTAGGCGGGCTACGAAGCGCGATCCGCAGCGAGCGGAGCGAGCAATCAAACACGGCATACTTCGATTCATGAGCGCCCCGGATACCGCCAGCGAGGGCCCGGCATTTCATGCCGTCGATCTCATCCGCGCCAAACGCGACGGTGGTGAGCTGAGTGACGCCCAGATCGACTGGGTGATCGCTGCATACACCGCTGGTGAGGTTGCAGACGAGCAGATGTCGGCCCTAGCTATGGCAATCCTGTTTCGCGGTCTGAATGGACGGGAGTTGGACCGCTGGACCCGAGCCATGATCAATTCAGGTGAGCGATTGGACTTCTCCAGCCTCTCCAAGCCGACGGTCGACAAGCACTCCACTGGCGGTGTAGGCGATAAGATCACCTTGCCGCTGGCTCCGCTGGTAGCCGCCTGCGGGATAGCGGTACCCCAGCTATCCGGTCGCGGACTCGGGCACACCGGCGGCACACTCGACAAGCTCGAGTCCATTCCCGGCTGGCGCGCTTCCCTGACCAATGAGGAAATGCTGCGCCAGCTTGCCGACGTCGGTGCGGTGATCTGCGCACCTGGGCCCGGGCTGGTGCCCGCGGATCGGAAGCTGTACGCGCTGCGGGATGTGACTGGAACCGTTGAGTCGATCCCGCTGATCGCCTCCTCGATCATGAGCAAGAAGATCGCGGAGGGCGCTGCCGCCCTCGTGCTGGACGTCAAGGTTGGCTCGGGCGCTTTCATGAAGACCACCGAGTCGGCACGCGAGCTGGCACAGACCATGGTCGATCTCGGTCGCGCCGAAGGGGTGACCACAGCGGCGCTGCTCACCGATATGTCAGTTCCCTTGGGACTCACCGCTGGAAACGCCTTGGAGGTGGCGGAATCAATCGAGGTGCTAGCCGGCGGCGGCCCGGCCGACGTAGTCGAACTCACCGTTGCACTGGCGCGCGAGATGGTCGAGCAGGCCGGACGAGATGATCATGACCCAGCCGACCTACTCGCCTCCGGGGCGGCGATGAAAGTGTGGCGTTCCATGATCAGCGCACAGGGCGGAGATCCTGACGCGGCATTGCCGACAGCGCGCGAGACGGAAGTGATCACAGCTGAACGGGACGGTTTTCTGCAGTCCCTGGACGCGCTCTGTGTCGGCGAGGCCGCCTGGCGACTGGGAGCCGGCCGCGCGCGGAAGGAGCATGCCGTGCAGCCAGGAGCCGGAGTCGTACTGCACGCCAAGCCCGGCATCCAGATACATGCCGGTCAGCCGCTGATCACGTTGCACACCGACACGCCCGAGCGGTTCGCCCGGGCGCGAGAGGCACTTCAGGGCGCGTACGCCATCGGCGACACTGCACCTGAGGAACGCCCCCTCGTCCTCGATCGAATCGTCTAGCTAGCGAGCTGTCGGCCGCTATCGGGCCATAGCCAGCTCAGCGGCTGACAACTCGGATGCATCGTCGGTGTGGATCAGGCCGTAAAGGTACGCCTCGCACAGGGCCTCCCAGGAGGCCTCGATGATGTTCTGGCCGACTCCAACCGTTGTCCAGGCGCTGAGGCCGTCGGTGGTCTCGATGAGCACCCGTACCGTCGCATCCGTCCCATGACCTTGGTCAAGGATCCGCACCTTGTAATCGATGAGCTCGAACATCTCGACCGTGGGGTACGCCGAGAGCAGTGCCTTGCGGATTGCGTGATCAAGAGCATTGACGGGGCCATTGCCCTCCCCGACCACGCGCTGGCTCTGGCGCTTGGCAGTCAGCCGCACGGTGCATTCGGTATCGGTCTCTTGGCCGTGCGTCGACTGGGTGAAGACGCGCCAGGAGTGCACCCTGAAGAGCTCAGGCAACTGCCCGAGCTCGCGCCGCAGCAGCAGCTCGAAGCTCGCGTCTGCCGCCTCGTAGGTGTACCCGGCTGCTTCTGCGTCTTTCACCCGGTCGGTGATCCGAGCCGCAAGTTCGCGGTCGGATAGGTCGAATCCCAGCTCCTCCCCCTTGATCTGGACGTTTGCCCGACCCGCCATGTGGGATACCAGCATCCTCATGTCGTTGCCGACCAGGGCAGGGTCGATGTGCTGGTAGAGGTTGGGATCCACTTTGATCGCGCTGGCATGCAGCCCTGCCTTGTGGGCGAAGGACGACAGACCAACATAAGGCTGACGAGCGCTTGGTGGCACGTTCGTCACCTCTGCGATTGCATGCGCGAGGCGGGTTGCCTCCCGCAGCGAGCCGGCCGGAAGCAGCGGCCAGCCGTACTTGAGCTCGAGGTTGGCGACTATCGAGAGCAGCTCGGCATTGCCGGTGCGCTCGCCATAGCCGTTAACGGTTCCCTGGACGTGCATAACCCCGGCGTCCACCGCAGCCAGCGTGTTGGCGACTGCGCAGCCCGCGTCGTTGTGGGCGTGAATGCCCAGCGGAACGCCGGTCTCGTTGACGGCCGTCACGATCTCGCCGATCCACGGCGGGAGCATGCCACCGTTGGTGTCGCAGAGCACCACAACTTCAGCGCCTGCCTGGGCCGCGGTGCGCACCACTTCCACGGCGTACCCAGGGTTCTCCCGGTATCCGTCAAAGAAGTGCTCGCAGTCGACGAAGACCCGCTGACCCTCAGACCGCAAATGCCGCACGGTGTCGGTGATCATCGCCAAGTTTTCCGACAGCGAGGTGTGCAGCGCCTGCTCCACATGACGGTCATGGCTCTTGGCAACGATGCAGGCAACAGGGGCCCGCGCGTCGCGAAGCGCCGCGGTCAACGGGTCGTCGGCTGCCATCATGCCCACCCGCCGGGTAAAGCCAAAGGACACCAGCTGGGCATTCTTCAGAGTCAGTGCTCCATCCGACATCGCGGCGAAGAATGCGGTGTCGGTCGGATTGGCACCCGGCCAACCGCCCTCGATGAATCCGACCCCTAGCTCGTCGAGCATGGCCGCAATCGCCAACTTGTCGGCCACCGACAGGTTGATACCCTCCTGCTGCGAGCCGTCACGCAGGGTGGTGTCGAACACGTGAAACTCGGCCGGCTTAGGCCTTGGCTGGGCAGACATTCGGGTCCTCAGGTCGATGGTCGGGTGTCCTGGCATTTCCGTGCATGAAAAAACCTCCCGTGTGCACACAGGAGGTCGCGCGCTGACGATGTTCAGCGCGCTATCAAATAATCACCACCAGAAACTGCATGTGCCACAGTGTTCCCTAGATCTGGCAAAATTGCCAGCCGCTTGGCCGACTTAGGCAAGATCCTCACAAGTCAGCCGGGTTTCAGAGGATCCGGCGCAGCCAGCCATGGGTGTCCTCCGTGCGACCGTACTGGATGTCCAGCAGCTTCTGTCGAAGAGCGAGAGTCGTCTCGCCACTCTCCCCAGAGCCGACTTGGTAGCTGCCGGCGTCGTTCTTCAACGTTCCGATCGGAGTGATCACCGCCGCCGTACCGCAGGCGAAGAGTTCGGTCACCTTCCCCGAACCCACACCATCCAGCAGCTCGTCGATGGAGATCCGGCGCTCCACCGGAGTCAGACCAAACTCTGGTGCCAGAGTCAAGATCGAATCGCGGGTGACCCCCTCAAGGATGGATCCGGTGAGTTCCGGGGTAATCAGTTCGTTCTCGGTCGTGACCAGATAGACGTTCATGCCACCAAGCTCCTCCAACCAGCAGTGCTCCTTGGCGTCGGCGAACATCACCTGGTCACATCCTTGACTGGCCGCCTCCTGCTGGGCGATCAGACTTGCGGCGTAGTTGCCGCCACATTTCGCTGCGCCGGTGCCGCCAGGCGCCGCACGCGAATAGAGAGTCGAGATCCAGATGCTTACCGGCTTCACGCCAGAGGCGAAATAGGGCCCAGCGGGGCTAGCGATGCAGCAATAGGTGACTCGCTTCGCGGGGCGGACCCCGAGAAATGCCTCCGTGGCGAACATGAACGGTCGCAGATACAGGCTCTGCTCGGGAGCCGTTGGCACCCAGGCGATATCGGCGGCGACCAGCTCTTCAATGCTGCAGAGAAAGTCTTCGGCATCCAGCGGCGGCAGAGCGAGCCGACGGGCTGAGCGGATCATCCGTTCGGCGTTCTTGTCGGCGCGAAAAGTCCAGATTGTGCCATCCTCGTGGCGATACGCCTTGAGCCCTTCGAAGATCTGCTGGGCATAGTGCAGCACAGCGGTCGCCGGATCCAATGAGAACGGCCCGTACGGCACGATCGCCGAGTCGTGCCAACCATCAGCGGCCGTCCAGGTCGCCACTGCCATGTGGTCGGTGAAATGCAAACCGAAGCCGGGATCGGCCAGAATGGCGTCACGTTCGCTTTCGCTGTGCGGCTTGGGGTTGGAACGGAGTTCGAATTGAAGGCTCACATCTGTCGCTTTCGCTAGTGGTGCCGGCGTGGCGTCCGCACCGTGCTGCTGGCGGTCACGCTACCGCCACCTCTCTGAGATCTCATCGCCGAAGGCCGTTGCCACGGCTACGATGCGCCGGTGACCCACGCGAGCACGGCAACTGGCAACGATCTTCGTCCGCAGACCGACCGGTCCTTCAAGCTGGCCGTCATCGGCGGGGACGGCATTGGACCAGAGGTAGTCGCCGAGGGACTCAAAGTACTCAATGCGGTCGCGGGGCCCAGCCTCTTCACCCCGACCACTTATGACCTCGGAGCCAGCCGCTGGCAGCGTACCGGCGAAGTCCTGCCAGACTCCGTGCTGGCCGAGCTCAGCGCCGCCGACGTGATCTTGTTCGGAGCCGTGGGCGCTGCGCCCGGGGCGGTAGACGTGCCGAGCGGACTGCTCGAGCGTGGCCTGCTGTTGAAGCTGCGCTTCGCATTCGACCACTACGTGAACCTTCGGCCCAGCCGGCTGTATCCCGGCGTACCGACCCCACTGTCCGAGCAGGTGATCGCTGGCAAGGACGTCGACTTTGTGGTCGTTCGTGAGGGCACCGAGGGCCTGTACTGCGGCAATGGCGGGCTGGTACGGACCGGCACCCCCCACGAGATCGCAACGGAGGTGAGCATCAACACTGCGTACGGAGTGGAGCGAGTCATCCGCGACGCCTTCCAGCGTGCCACCACCCGCCGCAACAAGATCACCTTGGTCCACAAGCACAACGTCTTGGTCAACGCCGGTGGGCTGTGGAACCGCCTCTTCAATACGGTCGCCGCCGAATATCCCGGCGTCACCACCGACTACCTGCATGTCGACGCTGCGACGATCTTCCTGGTCACTGATCCGGCGCGGTTTGACGTTATCGTGACCGACAACCTGTTTGGTGACATCTTGACCGACCTCGCCGCGGCGGTCACTGGTGGAATCGGCCTGGCCGCGAGTGGCAACATCAACCCCGACCGCCGTTTTCCGTCGATGTTCGAGCCGGTGCATGGATCGGCTCCTGACATCGCCGGCCAGGGCATCGCCGATCCGACCGCAACGATTCTCTCGGTGGCGCTCTTGCTGAATCACTGTGGTCTCCCCGAGGAAGCGGCACGAATCGAAAGAGCGGTGATCACCGACATCGGCGCACGTACGCCGGGTCAGACCCGGACGACAAGTGAGATCGGTGACGCCATCGCTTCGGCCGCCTAGATCTGTGACGGACCGCCATCCCGGCGCTTCAGGCAGCCTTGACGACCTTGTGGGTACGGGCCTGGAGAATTGCAGGTACGACCGAGTGTTCCTTGCGGGCCCGGCGACGCGGTTGGTCGGCGGGTACCTGATGCTGACGATCGGCCGAGATCGTCCATGCGTCCGGATACATGTCGTACATGAGTAGCTTTTCTGGTGAGTCGCGGGAGAAGGACTAAGAAAATAGTAGGGCGTCCGACTATCGTGTGCCCATCTATTTAGCTGCGATGTTCCACATTGTGGAACTGCGATCAGACTCGCTGGCACACTGTTGAAGTGAGCGCTCCTCCCGACCTGCCCGAGCTGGTGATCAGGGCACTGCGAATGTCATTGGAGCGCGGCTACGTTCAGGCGTCGCGTACTGAGACCGGCCGGCTGCTAGCCGCTCTCGCAGCGACCCGGACCGGAACGATCGCCGAATGTGGTACCGGCTGCGGGGTTGGCGCCGCATGGCTGCGTAGTGGAGCGCCGAAGAAAACGCGGGTGATCACCGCCGAGCTCGATCCAGAGCTGGCGCACGGTGTCATGGACATGTTCGCCGGCGACGACATTGACGTCATGCATGCTGACTGGAGCAGTTTGACCGAGCATGCCCCTTTCTCGTTGATCTTCATGGATGCCACCAGCGCGAAGGGTTGGCCTCGCGAGAAGATCGTTGAGTTGCTTGAGGAAGGCGGCATGATCGTTCTGGACGACTTCACCCCCTGCCCGACGTGGCCCCCAGTCGAAGGCGGTCGGGTGGATTCCCTCCGCCTGGACTGGCTTTCCGACGAGCGCTTCACCAGCGTTGACGTCATGGTCGCAGAAGACACCTCAGTGGTGATCGCCGTCAAGAAATAGGCCGGATCTCCGCGCCGCCATTTGTGATCGTATTGATGCCTTAATTTCGTATACCTCGGCTAGGCCGTCGGGCATCCTTTGGCTATGGCCAGGAGACGTTCTCGGCCTGGAAACGACCACCGACACAATCCCTTACGAGTTCTGGGCGGCATAGTTTTGATGCTCGGGTCGGTGGCAGTCACCCTTGCGATTCTTACCCAGTACGCCGGCGCCTGGGGTGTTCCGTATTTCACGTTCCGCACCGATCGGGGCTCGATGTGCAAGAACGACCTCACCGGCTACACATGCTCGCCCATGACCCTCGCTGACGTCGAGTACTTCGCCGATGTTGATCTTCCCGACAACAGTTCGGTGGTAAGCGGGACCTACCGTTCCACGCACGACTATCAACTGGAGGCGATCATCGAGGTGCCGCTGGACTCAGCCAACCAAGCCCTGATCAGCCTCAATCAGGCCTTCGGTGCATGCATCTCTGAGCTTCCCTCCCCACTGAATGCGGAGATCGACAAGACCTGCGTCATGGCAAATGACGACGTCTTCAGCGAGTCCGAGTCCGAGGAGCCGAGCAGTCGCGTTTACTTGATCGGCACCGGCGTACGCAAGGACGGCACGCGTCTTATCGGAATGGTGATCAAGTCCCGCTAGGTTCTCTCCTAGCGGGCGGCGGTGCCTTCCACGTAGTCGTCGTCGTGGGTCTTGACCCATGACATCAGGTCTCGCAGCTCACGACCGACCGCCTCAATCGGGTGCTTCTCCGCCGCTTCCCGGAACGCCTTGAACTCCGGTGCGCCAGCATCTTGATCCGCGACGAAGCGGGCAGCGAACGAGCCGTCCTGGATCTCCGCGAGCACAGCCTTCATGTTGGCCCGGACATGATCATCAATGATGCGCGGTCCGGACACGTAGTCGCCGTATTCGGCCGTGTCCGAGATGCTCCACCGCTGCTTGGCAATACCGCCTTCGTACATCAAGTCGACGATGAGCTTGAGCTCATGCAGGCACTCGAAGTAGGCCACCTCTGGCTGGTAGCCCGCTTCGGTGAGGGTCTCGAAACCCGCCTGAACCAACGCCGAAGCACCGCCACACAGAACGGCCTGCTCACCGAAGAGGTCGGTCTCGGTCTCCTCGGTGAAGGTGGTTTTGATGCCACCGGCACGCAACCCGCCAATCGCCTTCGCATAGGAGAGCGCGAGGTCCCAGGCCTTGCCGGATGCGTCCTGCTCGACCGCAACCAGAACCGGGACACCGCGACCTTCGCTGTACTCGCGCCGGACCAGATGACCGGGACCCTTGGGTGCCACCAGGACAACGTCCACGCCCTCCGGTGGCTTGATGTAGCCAAAGCGAATGTTGAAGCCGTGGCTGAAGAACAACGCGTCGCCCGGTACCAAGTTCGGCTCAATCGCCTCGGCGTAGACCTTGCGCTGGGCCGGATCCGGTGTCAGCACCATGATCAGGTCCGCCTCTTCGCAGGCCTCGTACGGGGTAAGCACGCGAAGGCCCTGGGCCTCGGCCCGCTCCCGGCTCTTGCTTCCCTCGGGCAGCCCGACGCGTACGTCGACGCCGGAGTCGCGCAGCGACAGCGCGTGGGCGTGGCCTTGGCTACCGAATCCCAGCACGGCAACATTGCGGCCCTGGATCAAGGACAGGTCCGCGTCCTCGTCGTAGAACATCTGTGCAGGCACTTCCTAGTCTCCCTTGGTGTGTGGTCGGTGGTGAAGTTAGCGCACGGCGATGCCAGCTGTCTCAGCGCCTATCCGGTACGAACAGCTTTCAGGCGCTCGCTGCGCTGGTTCCGATCGGTGAGTGACCGGTTTCCGCGCCCCAGGGCAACGACTCCGGACTGTACGAGCTCGCGAATCCCGTAGGGCTGGAACAACTCGAGGAGCGCTGCCAGTTTGGCTGGGCTGCCGGTGGCCTCGACAGTGATCACGTCAGCGGTGAGGTCGACCGCCTTGGCGCCGAAGAGCCCGATGATTTCGATCAACTGACCGCGGGTCTCGGCCGTCGCCTTGACCTTGACCAGGACCAGCTCCCGACGGATCGCACTGTCCTCCAGCTCGACGATCTTGAGCACCTCGATCAACTTGTTGAGCTGCTTGATGATCTGCTCAAGAACGACCTCCTCGACGTTCACCTGGAGGGTGATGCGTGACATCTCAGGTGACTCGGTTGGCCCGACCGCGAGTGACTCGATGTTGTAACCCCGTCGGGAGATCAGGCCAGCGATGCGCGCCAGGACGCCCGGCTTGTTCTGCACCAGCACGCTCAATATGTGGGTGTTGAGACCGGCGGCCATCACAGATCCTCATCCCAGGCCGGCGCCATGTCGCGGGCGACCTTGATGTCGTCATTGCTGGTGCCGGCGGCGACCATGGGCCAAACCATCGCATCCTTGTGCACGACGAAGTCCACCACAACGGGCACATCGTTGATCGAGTTCGCCTTCTCAATCACCGCGTCGACGTCCGCCGGCTCCTCAGCACGCAGGCCGACGCACCCCATCGCCTCGGCCAACTTCGGGAAGTCAGGGATCCGGTGGGTGTTCAGATCTGTGTTGGAGTATCGGCCCTGGTAGAACAACGTCTGCCACTGCCGGACCATACCCAGACTCTGATTGTTGATCACCGCAATCTTGATCGGAATCCCTTCCAACGCGCACGTGGCGAGTTCCTGGTTGGTCATCTGGAAGCAACCGTCGCCGTCGACGCCCCAAACGATCTTGTCAGGCCGCCCCACCTTGGCACCCATGGCCGCGGGCACGCAGTAACCCATAGTCCCGAGCCCGCCTGAGTTCAGCCAGCGACCTGGCAGCTCCCAGGGCAGATAGTGCGACGCCCACATCTGGTGCTGCCCGACACCTGCCGCATAATAGGCGTCCGGCCCAGTGATCTCACCGATCCGTTTGATCACATACTGCGGCGAGAGACTGCCGTCTGCAGGCTCGTCATATCCGGTCGGATAACGCCGCTTGAGGTCTTGCAGATAGCGCATCCACTCATCGACATTGGGCCGGCGCTCAGCTGGCCGGAGCAGGCTGATCAGCTCAGAGATCACTTCCTTGCAGTCGCCGACGATAGGCACGTCCGCAACACGGTTCTTGGAGATCTCCGCAGGATCGATATCAGCGTGGATGACTTTCGCCAGTGGGGCGAACGTGGAAAGCTGGCCGGTCACCCGATCGTCGAATCGGGTGCCGAGCGCGATCAGCAGATCGCTGCGCTGCAATGCCCCGACTGCAGCCACGGTGCCGTGCATCCCTGGCATGCCCATGTTCTGGGGATGACTGTCCGGGAAGACGCCGCGCGCCATCAAAGTGGTGATCACCGGGATGCCGGTCAGCTCGGCGAGTTCTTTGAGCTCGGACCAAGCGCGAGCCCTTACCACGCCGCCACCGACGTACAACACCGGTCGGCGTGATTCGGCAATGAGCCGGCCTGCCTCCCGCACCTGCTTGCTGTGCGGCCGACTCACCGGACGGTATCCCGGAAGATCCAATTGGCGCGGCCATTCGAATCGGGTTTTCGCCTGCAGCGCATCTTTGGTGATGTCGACAAGGACCGGCCCTGGCCGTCCGGTGCCGGCGATGTGGAACGCCGCCGCGATAGCCGCGGCGATATCTTCCGGCTTGGTGATCAAGTAGCTGTGTTTGGTGATCGGCATCGTAATGCCGCGGATGTCGGCTTCCTGGAAAGCATCGGTGCCGATCGCCGCGCTGCCAACCTGTCCGGTGATGGCCACGATCGGTACGGAGTCCATATGTGCGTCGGCGATAGGCGTGACGAGATTGGTTGCGCCGGGGCCAGAGGTTGCCATGCACACCCCGACCTTCCCGGTCGCGGTGGCGTAGCCTTCGGCGGCGTGGCCGGCGCCTTGCTCGTGTCGCACCAGGATGTGGCGGACCTTGTCGGAATCGAAGAGCGGGTCGTAAGCAGGAAGAATTGCCCCACCCGGAATCCCGAATACGACGTCTGCCCCCACGCGCTCGAGCGATCTGACGAGAGACTGTGCTCCGGTCAGCTCATCTGCTCTGTCGTTCTCAGACATCTCGGGTCTCCTTGCCCCTGCCGATCCCGCCGCTGGGATCCGTTGTGGATGTTACGCCTGCACACGCAGGGCCCTCGCGCCAACAAAAAACCCCCGCTGCCGGCTGGCAGACGAGGGAGCGCGTCGGTGATGAGCTGAACTCAGCCGACACGCTGTCTTACGACGAGAATGGCCCCTGTGCGCACGCGGCAACAATAGCCGCCCGAGAGCTCCAGTCAATTCTTGGTCGACGTGCGTCTTGCGATCCGGAAGGACCCTCGGGCGACCTAGTAAAGCGCGTGCCTAGACCGACGTAAGGTCGGGGAATGCGCCGTGCCGCCGCTGCGCTCTTGCTCCTGGTGCTTACCGTCGCATGTTCTGCGTCGGCGCCCGGCTCTTCATCCACCACCTCATCGCCTGCGGCCGGCAGCACGTCAGCGGCGCCAAGTGCTAGCCACACCACGACAACGCCGAACCCGACAGCGGTCGGCACGCCAACACCACGGGCCACTCCACCACCGGCCATGAACGCACGAGCTGCGCTCCGCGACATCGTCCAGCTAGCGTCCGAGATCGGCCCGCGGGAGGCCACCTCGGACAACTACGCCGAGGCCGCCGCATTCGTGGAGGCGCGATTCGAGCGCCTCGGCTACGACGTGCGACGGACCAAGATAGCCGTACCGTCCGGCAACTCCTGGGGAACGCCGGTGCGCCGGGGGATGTCGCTGAACGTGATCGCGGAACCGAAGGGCTTCGACCAGAAGGAGCCGCACGTCGTCATCGGTGCACATCTGGATACCGTGCCGGTCGCGCCGGGTGCGGAGGACAACGCGTCTGGAGTCGCAGTCATGCTGCAGCTGGCTGCGATGGTGAGCCGACAGCCGGTGGCGCTACCCGTGCAGTTCATCGCCTTCGGTGCAGAGGAGCCGCGCGGTAGCGGTGACGCGCTTCATCACTTCGGCTCGCGGCAACACGTTGCCGACCTTTCGCGCTCAGAGCGTCGTGCCATCCAGGCGATGGTGGCTCTTGATCGGGTCGGGGTACGCGCCGGTTACGTGCCTATCTGCACGGCAACCGAGCGAGGCACCCGGCTTCGGGATGCCATGCGGGCGGCGGCGCGGCGCGACGATATCGCTACCCGGGCGTGCAGGAACTACACAAGCGACCACTGGTCATACGCAAAGGCCGGCGTCCCCGCCGTTCGACTGGGCAGCATCCCCTACGCCGGCTATCACTCCCGTGGCGACGTGCCACGCGTCGTTGACCGGCGTCAGCTCGACCGCGTCGGCCGGACGGTGTGGGCGTGGTTGCAAACTCTGAACTGACCGCAGCTCCGGTGCTCACTGGGCAAACGGTCCCTGGCTGCTGTTCCACACATCGTCGAGGACGTTCTTCGCTCGATCGCCACGAATGAGCCGTGGAGTGAAGGCGTTGTCGATCACGTACGGCACGGGCTCCACCGCCTTCACGGCGCCATCCCACAGCACGATTTCCAAGAAGATGCCTTCCCGGGTCTTGGTCTGGAAGTCCATGTCGAAGATGAAATTGCCGAGCGAGTGCACCACGACTGCCGACCCGGCCATCTCCAAGCCCTGGACCCAGTGCGGATGCCCACCGATCACCAGGTCAGCGCCGGCAGCAGCGAACGCGCGTGCCGCGACCCGCTGACTGGACTCGACTCGGTGCGTGTATTGGGTGCCCCAGTGTGTGAGCACCACGACGACGTCAACGCGCTTGCTAAGCGCTCGGATGTCAGACCTGATGCGCTGCAGTTGAGAGCGATTCAGCGGACCGGTACGTGGCGGCATGTTGAGTCGATTGCTGCCGGCCCGGGTGCGGGTTGCCGCCGGTGTCTCCCCGATGGAGTCGACGGCCAGGAAGCCGACCCGTACGCCGTCCCGGTCGATGATGACTGGACGGCGGGCCGCGGTCAGATCTCGTCCGGCCCCCACGGTCTCGATTCCGACGGAGTCGAAGCGGGCAAGCGTCTGCCGTAGCGCACGATCGCCGTAGTCTCCGACGTGGTTGTTCGCCAGCGACACGAGGTCAAACCCCGCCGCCCGCAGCCCCGGTGTGACCCGCGGGCTGGCGGCAAAAGAATCTCCGCCCTGCGTGGGTGACCCGGCGGCGGACAGGGTCGATTCGAAGTTTCCGACGGTAATCTCAGCAGCGGCTAACTGCTTGGCGAGTGGCTTCAGCGGCGCACCTGGATTGTCGCGGTGACGGTCGCCGACCCGACGGCCGAGCATGATGTCGCCGACGGCGGCCATAGTGGTGACCTCAGGCACTGGTCGAATGGATCGAGTTTGGAGCGGATAGCGCGCTGGTTCCCGCAACGGATGGCGCCCGCCAACTGTGAGCACCCGGACCCGGACATCCACAGCGTCAGCCGGTACGATGCCCAGCACGTTGCGGCTCGCCCGCACCTCACGCAGCACATCCCCGGCTTGGCGCTCCTTTGTGCTGAGCACGCGCATCTTCCCGCCTGACTGACCGATGTCCGACCAGCGAGTCGCTCCCGACGCCACAACCCTGCGAGCCTCTGCCACCGCCACGTCCGCCGTCGGCCGCGTGGCGTGGACGACGAGCGCAAGCGGCACCGAATATGCCGGCGATGGGGCGCGTGTGGTGGAAGGCGGACCGACGCTAGGTGCGGTGGATGTGGCCGGCGCGGAGGAAGCTCCCGCGGGCGGCGACGGCCGCGGGTCCTCCCCCGTCGCCTGGCAGCCGACGAGCAACAACACGACCAGCGCGGCTAACCCTGCTCGCGCGATCATTCCGCCAGGGTAGGCGCCTCGTTGCCTTGGCGCCCGCCTTCACCAGTCTCAATCGCTACGTCGTAAGGCAGGGCCAGGCACGGTACGGGTTCCGAGCAAACGGGCGTGAATGTCGCCGGGAAACCGCACTGTGAATCGGGTGTCACCGATCCAGGACCTCAGCTCACTGATTCGCTGGTCGATCTCACGCCGGCGGGCAGTCGCGACCCGCTCAAAGTAGTGGGTATGGATCGTCCCGTCCTTGGTCTGCGCCCAGGCACCGACCACCCGGCCGTCGACCCACAGGCTTGGCCCACCGTTGCCCGCGCTGTCGAACACCTCCATAGACGTCGTCGGTAGATACCAGTCCCGTTGCTTCCAACCCATGATCGTCGGGTCTAGCGCCGGGAGCACCGCAACCCACCGCTCCAGCGGCCCCAGGGGCGGATCGTCGGCGGCCAGCCATCCTGGGCCGACATCCAGCTCAACCTGCACCGCCCCACAGTCGGCCAGCGCCTGCTTCGTCCGGCTCATGGTCCAGCCCATCCACCACTGCAGGTCTGCCGTTGTTGCCGGCCCGAACCGCCGCAACCAACGACCGGCCAACTCGGCAGCCGCCTGTCGCGGATCCACATTCCCAAGCCCGCCTGGCAGCCAGGTCTCCGTGTCGACGTACCGGTAGGCCCCATTGATCCAGTTGCTCGGCTGGGCCCGCAACATCTTGCCTGCGAAGCCCAGGATGTAGAGCACCCGAGTGTGGGCCGACTGCACCGCGGCGTACGCCTTGCCGGGTGACAGCTGCAGCTGCAGGCGTAAGGTGGCGGCGCGCTGGCCGATCTCGCGGGCTGTGCTCGGCCCGTGCTCCCGGAGGTCTGCCAGCACTTCCTCCTCGGCATTGGCCAGCCATTGTTCGGGGTCCTCCACACCGCTCCTCGCCAGCAGCTGGCAGGTGCGGCGCCGCTCGGTGGCGAGCAAGTCGCGGGTCGCTGCCGCATGAATGAGCCGCACTACGGGCGGCGTTGCCAGCCAGAGGGTCCTCCGCATCCCGTGGTGCCGAATCAGGCTGCGATCGATGTAGAGCGCCTTCTCCACTGCCTCGATCGAGGGATTGACCATCCGCGCCATCGCCGACAAGAACACGGTGACCGGGTCGGTAGAGTGCAGCGCCACCAGATTGTCGGCGATCTCAGGAAGGTTGTCAGTCCGGGTATGCGCTAGCAGCAGGTGCCGCTCAGCGAGCCTGGCCCGTCGTTCCTCAGCGTCGATTCGTAAACTCACGCCTCGACACTAGCGAGCAGCGGTCCTCAAACGACCTAGGCCGACCGAGTGTTTTCGAAGGTGTGAGCGAAAAGTGTCAGTGCTGGTCCATAGTGTCTGAGACATGGCAGTCGCTGCGGTTCCTGAGCCGGCTTCGGATCTGGTCGATCCGCGGACCGGCTGGCTGGATGGTGTGCTGGACGGTCTGGCTGAGGGTGTGGCGGAGTGCGCCGGGGATGGCTGTGTGGTGTCGGATGCTGCCCGGGTTGATCGGATTGCCCGGTTGGAGAAGGTCAAGGCGGCAGCTGCGGCGCTGCAGCTGGCCGAATCGGTCCGGTTTGCCCAGTCGCAGGCGGAGGCACAGTTGGCTGCTGATGTACATCCGCACAAGATTGGCCGCGGGATAGCTGACCAGCTGGGCTTGGCCTGCCACGTTTCGGGGTTCGAAGCTGCCCGTCGGCTTGGGGTGGCTCGGGGGTTGTGGTTCGACCTGCCGGAAACCTACCGGCTGCTGGTTGCCGGGCAGATCAGTGAATATGTGGCCTCGCTGGTGGTATCTGAAACCCGGCATTTAGACCGCAAGACCAGACGTGAGGTGGATGTGAAGATCAGCGCTGGGATTTGTCAGATGGGGCCGCGCAGTGCTGCAGCGTGTGCCCGCAGACACGCTTACCAGGCCGATCCGGAAGGGTATGTGCAACGGGGTCGGACCGAACGGAAGAACCGTCGGGTCACCTTGCGGGCGGCACCGGACACGATGAGCCTGCTGTCGGGGTATCTGCCTGCTGAACAAGGCGTGGCGTGTTTGAAGTCGCTGCGCGACCAAACTGATGCTATGAAAGCTGCCGGTGATCCACGCTGCCGTGATCAGATCATGGCCGACACGCTGGTGGAACGGCTCACCGGACAAGCCCAGGCAGCAGATGTGAACGCCGAGGTGCAGATCGTGATCGGGTTGGATGCGCTGCTAGATGCCAACAACCAGACCCCGGCTGAGCTGAACGGCTACGGGCCGCTGCCGGCTGATCTGGCCCGCGACCTGCTGGCCACCAGCAAAGGGAAGCTGTGGTGGCGCCGGCTTTATGCCGCACCCGTCGGCGGGCCTTTGGTTGGTGGCGATCCGCATCGCCGCCACTTCGACGGCCATCTCAAAAAGTTGATCAGGTGGCGGGATGGGGGATGCCGCGACCCGTTTTGTGATGCCCCGATCCGCCACCTCGACCACATTCAGCGCTACACCGACGGCGGCCTCACCATCTATCCCAACGGCCGCGGAGCATGTGAACGCGGCAACTATGCCCGCGAAATGCCCGGCTGGACAATCGAAACCGTCTCCAGCGGGCTCGACGGCCAACACCACACGATCAAGATCACCACCCCAACAGGCCACAGCTACCTCAGCCGCGCGCCGTAGCCGGCTGGCTTGCGATCATCCGCAGATGGCGCCCACGTTCGCTGACTGAACCAGCTTGACGTACTTGGCAAGAACTCCGCGAGGCGTCGGTCTCGGAGTTGGGGTCCACGTTTCCCGCCGGCGTTGCAGTTCGGCTTCGTCGAGGCTTACGTCAAGCCGGCCGTTCGCCACATCCAAGGCGATCTCGTCGCCGTCCTCGAGAAAAGCGATGGGCCCGCCATCGACCGCCTCTGGGGCGATGTGGCCGACGCACAGGCCGGTGGTTCCGCCGGAGAAGCGACCGTCGGTGATCAACATGACATCCTTGCCGAGACCAGCGCCCTTGATCGCTGCGGTGATCGCCAGCATTTCCCGCATTCCAGGCCCGCCTTTGGGTCCTTCGTAGCGGATGACGACCACGTCGCCGGCGGTGATGGTGCCGTTTTCGAGGGCATCCATCGCGGCACGTTCACCGTCGAAGACGCGCGCTGTTCCCCTCCACACTGCGGTGTCGAAACCCGCGCTTTTGACCACCGCACCTTCGGGTGCCAGCGAGCCATGCAGGATCGTGATTCCGCCAGTCGGGTGAATCGGGTTGTTCAGGGCGCGGACGATTCTGCCATCCACGTCAGGTGGCGCGATGTCGTCGAGGTTCTCCGCCATCGTCTTGCCCGTTACGGTGAGGCAGTCTCCATTGAGCAGGCCGGCGTTGAGCAAAGCCTTCATCACAACAGGCACTCCCCCGACCCGGTCCACATCCGTCATGACGTAGCGACCGAAAGGTTTCAGGTCGCCCAGGTGGGGCACCTTACGGCCGACTCGGACGAAGTCGTCGAGGCTGAGTTCAACGTCGGCCTCATGGGCAATCGCCAGCAGATGCAGCACTGCGTTCGTAGAGCCACCGAAGGCCATGGTGACCGCAATGGCGTTCTCGAACGCTTCCTTGGTGAGGATCTGACGAGCGGTGATGCCTCGCCGCAGCATCTCTACCACTGCCATGCCGCTCTTACGCGCGAAGCCGTCGCGGCGGCGATCAACGGCAGGCGGCGCCGCTGAGCCCGGCAGCGACATGCCCAGCGCCTCAGCGGCGCTCGCCATGGTGTTGGCGGTGAACATGCCGCCACAGGCGCCCTCACCCGGACAGACCGCCTTCTCGATCTTGGTCACCTCATCGCGACTGATGAGGCCCCGTACGCAGGCACCGACGGCCTCGAAAGCGTCAACCAGGGTCACCTCTTTGTCGCCGACATAGCCAGGCATGATCGAGCCGGCGTACAAGAAGACCGAAGCAAGATCAAGACGAGCAGCCGCCATCAGCATGCCAGGGAGTGATTTGTCGCATCCGGCGAGCAACACCGAGCCATCCATCCGCTCAGCCAGCATGACCGTCTCCACCGAATCCGCGATGATCTCCCGGCTCACTAGGGAGTAGTGCATGCCGTCATGGCCCATGGAGATGCCATCGGAGACCGAGATGGTGCCAAACTCCATCGGGTAACCGCCTGCCGCGTGTACTCCGTCCTTGACCGCCTTGGCCAGCCGGTCCAGGGACAGGTTGCAGGGTGTGATCTCGTTCCAACTGGAGGCGACGCCGATCTGCGGCTTGGTCCAGTCATCATCGGTCATACCGACGGCGCGCAGCATGCCACGGGCGCCGGTGGCTTCCAAGCCGTCAGTGACCACCCGGGAACGGGGCTTGATGTCGATGCCGTTGCCGGATGTCGAGTCGGTTCCCTCGGTAGTGACGCTCTCCTGAGTCATGGCGGTCAATCTACCGTCGTATCACCGATGGGCTGGGGCCTGAGCCGGTTGTATCCGGGTCGTGACGACCAGCTGCCAGGCGAGCCCAATCAGCAAGATCACACCTAGCATCGGGCCGAGATTGGCTACTAGCTGTTGCAGGAAATCGAACTGGCGCTCCCGACCGCCGCCGTATGGGAGAACGGCGAGCGGTAGACAGACACACACCCAGATCACCCAGAGTCCACCGACGTACCGGGCCCAGCGCGGCACGCCAGAAGACAGCACGGCCATCGCCATCGGAAGGATCCAGACATAGTGGTGCGTCCAAGACAGTGGCGACGCCAGGCAAGTGGTGAGTCCCACGATTGCGACGGCGAAGACCTTCTCGTTGTTCTGCCACCACGACGCGGCAACCAGGCAGCCAAGCGCTGCCAAGAGGCCCGCCACGGCGAGTCCGAGCAACGTCGTAGTGCGCGAGGAGTCACCGAGCCGAAAGAACACCCCCAGCAGCGACTGGTTGCCGGTATAGAGCGGTGAGGCCGTACGGGTATCGCCCCCGGACAGTCCGCTGAAGAACACCACCGTCTCCCGGAAGAGCAGGATCGCACCAATCCCAGTGAAGACTGCAAAGCTGATGATCGCGGCAATCGCCGCCCGCCGCTTGCCGATCAAGAACATGAAGATCACGAAGAGCGCTGGGGTCAGCTTGATCGCTGCAGCCAAGCCGATCAAGGTGCCCTGCGGGATTCGCCGTGGCTGATCTGGCGGATCAGGCAGCAGGTCCGCGATCACCAGCGCCATCAGCAGCGTGTTCACCTGGCCGTACCCAACAGTGGTGCGGATCGGCTCGACGGCGAGCAGCACTGCAATGCCAAGTAGCCCGAGCTTCCAGCCGCGTGGCGCGCCGCAGCGCTTCAGCACCGATTGCTGGGCCCAAACCAGACCGCCCGTCCAAACCACCTGCCAGAAGAGGTACGGGCCGAAGGCAAGCGGCGTCATCAAGATCGCCGCGATTGGCGGATAGATGAAGTAGAGACTCCAGAACGGCGTTGCAGAGGCAAAGACGTCCTTGCCGGCCAACATGTCCTTGACCGCATACACGTAGACCTGCAGGTCGATCATGGACGGTGCCCAGGGGATGAGCTTCCCGTACTGGATGATGTAGGGCAAGATCAACAACGCGACCACCATCGGCGGCAGGAACTCCACTGCCGCGCGAGTCAGCCGCCGGCTGACCGGTAGTGATACTGCTGGAGCCGAACGGGTCGGCAGGGTCACGCGCCCGCCTGTATCTGGCGGTAGACCGAATCCAACTCCCCATCCGGTGCGGCACCCGGGTTGATCAGTAGGCGCAGACCTGGCTCATCGGCGTAACGCGGCACGACGTGCATGTGTGTGTGGAAAACTTCCTGCCCTGCCACGTCGCCTGCGGACAGCAGCAGGTTGATCCCATCCGCGGCCAGCCGCTGCTTCAGCAGCCTCGCGACAGCGTCCACGGCCGGAGCGATCTCGGTCAATGAACCGCCGCCAGTGATGACGTCGGTGACGTGCCGTTTCGGCACCACCAACGAGTGCCCGCGATGCCATGCGGCGATGTCGAGAAAGGCCACCGCCCGATCATCCTCGTAAATCCGCCGGGAGGGCAGCTCGCCGGAAACGATCTTGCAGAAGATGCAATTGGGGTCCATTTCCTGAGTCTCAGGCGTCTCGAAAGGCGTCATGTGATCCTGTTCTCCAGTTCCGTGCCTGCGGCAAAACGACCGAGTTGGGCGGCAATGAGTCGGTCGGCGCGTGGGAAGAACGCGCTACTCGCCCCGCCCACATGAGGCGAGATCAGCACGCCGGGGGTACGCCATAGCGGGTGCTCAGGCGGCAGCGGCTCGGGATCGGTGACGTCGAGCGCTGCGCGGATCCTGCCAGTCGAGGTCTCGGCCAGCAGCGCGCTGGTGTCCACAAGCTTGCCCCGGGCGACATTGACCAACAGAGCGCCATCCGGCATCGCGGCAAGCTCGCGGCTGCCGATCATCCCCTCGGTCTGGGGCGTGTGCGGTGCCACCACAATGACGACGTCGGCCAGTGGAAGCAGCTCCGGAAGGTCTTCGGTCGGGTGTACCTCCACCGGCTCGGTGCGTGGCCGGCGGGCCAGTCGGGTCACCGAGGCGACTTCAAAGCCGGCTAGCCTGCGCTCGATCGCGGCACCGATATTCCCGTACCCAATGATCAACACCCGTTGATCGGCCAGCGAGATACCAAGCCGGAGTCCCTCCCAGATACCGCTCGGCTGGTTCCGCGCGTACTGATCGAGATGACGGCCGCTTGCCAGCGCCAGAGCGATGGCCAACTCGGCGGTGCTTGCGTCGTGCACCCCAGCCGCATTGCACAAGATCACGCCGTCGGGAACGTAGGGTAGGAAGTTCTCCACGCCTGCCGTCAGGGTCTGTATCACCTTCAGCCGGCTCATCTCGCCGACTCGGTCCAGAACTTCCTCGCCCTTCATATACGGCAGCACGTAGAACTCGACGTCGGCCACCGTATCCGGCCAGTTGCCCCCATCGGCGCGATAGCAGTCGACATGCACACCATCTGGGATGCCGCCGAGTCGCTGCTCGGCCTCCTCGGCGCTGGCATACGGCAGCCATACGACCCTTCGCTGTGTCTGCACGGGCTCAGTGTCCCGCTGTCGGTGCGAGCGCGGCACGGCGTACCGGAAATCCGGCGACCTCGATTGCCGACTTGACCTCGGCGATCCGCAAGGTACCGAAGTGGAACACGGTCGCCGCCAGCACCGCATCGGCGCCCGCGGCGATCGCCGGTGGAAAATCCGCCGCCCGACCGGCGCCGCCTGATGCGATCAGCGGTACGTCAACAACCGCGCGTACCGCCCGGATCATCTCGACGTCGAAGCCGCCGGTAGTGCCATCGGCATCCATGGAATTGAGGAGGATCTCACCCACGCCCTGATCCACGCCGCGGCGGGCCCATTCGACCGCATCCAGCCCTGCGGCCGTCCGCCCGCCGTGGGTGGTCACCTCGAAGCCAGAGGGTGCCCAGTCCGCACGCCGAGCGTCCACCGAAAGAACCAGCACCTGATTGCCGAACTGCCGGGTGATCTCCCCGATCACCTCGGGCCGCCGGATCGCCCCGGTGTTGATCGCCACTTTGTCAGCTCCCGCGCGCAGCAGGACATCGACATCACCCACCGAGCCGACACCCCCACCCACCGTCAGCGGAATGAATACCGTCTCGGCAGTCCGGCGCACCACCTCAAGCGTGGTCTCTCTGCCCTCCACCGATGCCGAAATGTCGAGAAAGGTCAGTTCGTCAGCTCCTTCGGCGTCATAGAACGCGCCGAGTTCCACCGGATCGCCGGCGTCCCGCAGCGCGACGAAGTTGACGCCCTTGACCACACGACCAGCGTGCACGTCCAAACACGGGATGACACGAACGGCGACAGTCACGACGAACACTCTAGGCGAGGAGACACATCACAGATCTGGACCAGCACCGGATCGCGCGCCGCCGTGCTGTGGAGGGAGCCGACATGGCCTCTCGTCGGCGAGCGACGACGAAGTAGGCGGGTCCGCCGCGCGATCCGCCGCGAGCGGAGCGAGCCATTAGACCCCGGATCGCGCGCCGCCGTGCTGAGGAGGAGGGAGCCGACATGCCTCTCGTCGGCGAGCGACGACGAAGTAGACGGGCTCCAGAGCGCGATCCGCGCGAGCGGAGCGAGCAATCAAACACAGCATTACGCTGACGAGCATGCCCCAGCTCGATGAAAGGTTTCTCGCGCTGCCCCTGCGGGGGTTGACCGATGCCGCCCTCTCCAAGGCAAAAGAACTGGGGTGCACTCATGCGGAAGTCCGCGTGGAGCGGTTGCGCCAGGCCTACCGCAGCTTCCGTGATCATGTACTGGAAACCACAGCCGATGGCCAGATTCTCGGCTTGTCGGTTCGCGTTGTCCACAACGGTGTCTGGGGGTTTGCCTCCGACATCACGTTGTCGACAGACTCCGCAGCTCACCTGGCGGAGCGCGCGGTAGCCACAGCAAGAGTGTCCCGCCCGCTGACGCCCGCCTCGGTCGAGTTGGCCGATGAGGACGTCTATGCCGACGCTGCCTGGGTGTCGGCCTATGAAGTGGACCCGTTCGAGGTGGACGAGGCCACCAAGACCGGGCGGGTTCTGGGACTCAATGAAACGCTCCTTGCCGCGCCGGGTGTCACACACGCGACCGCGATCCTCGGCTACGTCCATGAGAACAAGTACTTTGCGAACCTTGCCGGCACCAGCACGACCCAACAACGGGTCCGCGTCCAAGCACAGCTGACCGCAGTCAGCGTTGGTGATCATGGTTTCGCGACGATGCGCACCACGGCTCCACCGACTGGCCGAGGGTGGGAGTACCTGACCGGCACCGGTTGGGACTTCGACGCCGAGGTGGCTGAGATTCCGGAGCTGCTGTCCGCCCACGTTGCCGCCCCCTCGGTCGAAGCCGGCCCTTACGACCTGGTGATTCATCCCAGCAACCTGTTCCTCACCATCCACGAGTCAATCGGGCACGCGACCGAGCTGGATCGCGCATTGGGCTACGAGGCGGCGTACGCCGGCACTTCCTTCGCAACCTTCGACCAGCTCGGCACGCTGCAGTACGGCAGTGAGGTGATGAACGTGACGGGCGATCGGCTGGTCGACCACGGCTTGGCCACCATTGGCTATGACGATGAGGGAGTTGCCCAGCAGCAGTTCGATGTCATCTCTGGCGGGACTCTCGTCGGCTACCAGCTGAACCGGCAGATGGCCGCCGAAAAGGGCTTCGGGCGCTCGAATGGTTGCGCGTACGCGGACTCCCCCGGCCACATTGCGATGCAACGGATGCCCAACATCTCGCTTCAGCCGGCCGTCGGTGGACCCAGCACCAGCGACTTGATCTCCGGTGTTGACAGAGGCATCTACATCGTCGGCGACAAGTCCTGGTCGATCGATATGCAGCGCTACAACTTTCAGTTCACCGGACAGCGGTTCTACAAGATCGACAAAGGCAAGTTGGCCGGCCAGCTGAAGGATGTCGCCTACCAGGCCACGACAACCGATTTCTGGCGGGCTATGGAGGCTGTCGGAAGCCCTGACACCTACCTCCTGGGTGGCGCCTTCAACTGCGGCAAGGGACAGCCTGGGCAGATCGCCCCGGTATCCCACGGCTGCCCATCAGCGCTGTTCCGCAAGGTGAACGTGCTGAACACCCAAGCCGAAGGCGGTCAGCAATGAGCGCCGCGGCCGGCCCGCAGGACCTCGTCGAGCGAGCGCTCCGCGTCGCTACCGAACCGTGTGTGCTTTGGGTCACCGAGCACGCCGAGGCCAACCTGCGTTGGGCCAACAATGCCTTGATCACCAACGGCGAGATGCGCAGCAGGAGACTTACCGTTACCGCCATTGCCGAGGTTGCGGGTGGGACCGCGGCCGGGACGGTCACCCAGGAGATTGCCGGAGCTGAGGATGTCGACGCCGTCGTGGCGGCCGCCGAGCATCTGGCGCGGGCGGCACGGCCGGCCGAGGATGCCTCGCCGATGGTTGAGGACTATCCCCACCACGATGCCTGGGCGGAGCCGCCTGAGACCACCAGCATCGACGTCCTCAGTGAGGTGGCGAAAGGGCTCGGTGTGGCATTCGACGGCGCTCACGCGGCGCAGCAACTGCTGTTTGGCTTCGCGGAGCACTCGGTGGCGACCACGTATCTGGGCAGCAGCACCGGTTTAAGGCGGCGTGGCGTACAACGAACCGGCCGGCTGGAACTCAATGCCAAGACAGCCGATCTGGCATCCTCGGCTTGGCTGGGCAGAGCGACCCGAGACTTCTCCGATGTTGATATTGCCGAGGCGGTTGACGAGTTGGCCACTCGATTGGGCTGGGCCGCGACGAAGCTGAATCTGCCGCCTGGACGGTACGAGACTCTGCTGCCGCCTAGTGCCATTGCGGACTTGATGATCTATGCGTACTGGACAGCCAATGCCCGTGACGCCGAAGAGGGTCGCAACGTGTTCGCTGGTGAGAACGGCACGACCAAGATCGGGCAGCGGCTGGCTGAACTCCCGATCAACCTCAGGTCAGATCCGCTGTATCCAGGTTTGGAGACCATCCCGTTCATCGATTTCACCTCCTCCGGCGACGACACTTCCTGGGCGTTCGACGGTGGCTTGCCGATCAATGCGACGACCTGGATTGAGCAGGGGGTACTGCGAGAGCTGATCCGCAACCGCGCTCACGCTGCACGGACAGGTACCCAGCCGACACCTCCAGCGGACAACCTGATCATGGACGGTGGCGGCACGGCCAGCTTGCAACAGATGATCTCCACCACCAAACGAGGCCTGCTGCTGACCTGTCTGTGGTATATCCGCGACGTTGATCCAGAGCGCTTGTTGCTGACTGGGCTGACGCGCGATGGGGTCTATCTCGTCGAGGACGGGGAGGTGGTCGGAGCTGTCAACAACTTCCGCTTCAACGACTCGCCGATCGAGCTGTTAGGCCGGATCACCGAGATCGGTGCTGCCGAGCTGACCTTGTGCCGGGAGTGGAATGACTACTTCAACCGTACGATCATGCCGCCCATCCGAGTGCCCGACTTCAACATGTCGACAGTCAGCCAGGCGTCCTAGCAATCCCCCGCTGCCGTTGCCGCCCGCAACGCAGGTGTAGGTGCGTTCCCGGCACAGCCGAGAGTACGGTCGTGAGATCTGCACGTCTTGACCCGATACTCAGTCGCACTGAGGGGAGTTGAGTATTGCCTCATGTGCTGCGGTGGTTGATCGGCCTGGCGACCTCGTTGGTCGGCAATCACATCTATCTGGTCACGCTCGCCTGGGTCGCTGTGCAGACGACCACGCCAGTGAACGTCGGCTTGATCCTCGTAGCGGGTGCCATCCCTCAGGCCGCTCTGCTCCTAGTGGGGGGCGTATTCGTCGATCGGATCGGGCCCAAGCCGACCATCATCGCGTCGGACGTGCTGCGGACCTTGATCATGGTCGTCTTCGCCATCGTCGTAGCCGGCGGCGATGTCAGCCCGCTGCTGCTGGCCACGCTGGCGGTGATGTTCGGCTTGGTCGACGGCTTCTTCTTACCCGCCATCAACACTGCCCCCAGGTACCTGGTGCCACGTCGAACGATCACTCGGGTCGTCGCGGCGAAGACGCTCGTGGCCCGGGGTGCCGAATTCGTGGGCGCACCTCTGGGCAGCTGGCTGCTGGTCGTGGCGAGCGCCGTTGCGGCGTTCTGGGTCAACGCCTGGCTGTTCGCTGTGTCGGTGGTCTTCTTGGCCGCTACCCGGATGGCCCTCCCTCAGGACGCTGCAGGCCAGGAAGCAGCGCCTAAACCTGAACCGAGCTCAAACAAGTCCGAGGTGTCGGTGTGGGCCGACCTCGTGGCGGGTATCCGATTGATCCGCGGGTACCGGACGCTGACCACGTTGCTGATCGTGGTATTCGTCGCGGAACTAGGGTTCAGCGGGCCGATGATCGCGGGGGTGCCACTGCTGGCCAACGAGACCGGTTGGGGTGTACGAACCGTCGGATGGGTTCTTGGCGGCTTCGGCCTTGGGGCCGCCGCCGCGGCCGGCTTCCTCCTGTGGCGCAAGACTCTCCACCGCACCGGGCTCGCCGCCCTATCCGGCCTGACCGCGATGGGCCTCAGCGTCTTGGGACTCGGGGTGCTGCCGGCACTGGGACTATCAGTGTCGACAGCGTTCCTTGTCGCTGGAGTCCTCGGCCTTACGTCGGGCATCGGCGCGGGATTCTACGGCACGCTGATCAGCTCCGCCGTGCTGCAGCTCGCCCCGACCGGTCAGATCGGCCGGGTCATGGGTGCGCTGTCCTTCTCGAGCATGGCCGCGGTCCCGATTACCTACGCCCTCACCGGGCTGCTAACCGGTGCGACGAGCGCCCAGGTCCCATTTCTGGTCGGAGGGACGCTCATGCTGGTTGTCGCGGTGGTGGCTTTCACAACCCCTGAAGTGCGTCGTCTGGCGATTGATCGGACGGTTTCGGCCGAAGACACCTCCAATCAGAATCTCTCCGCCTGAACCCACAAATCGGGCTAGGGGAGATCGGCACCAGTCAGGTCGTCGCCTTCGTCGGAGTCCATTTCGGGGGCGTAGGTGACCACACCGCGCCGCATCGAGCGCACCAGCAGCCGGGACGTCTCACGCAGCTCCCCCGGACCGGCGGCGTCGGCGATCTGTCCGGCGAAGTCTGCAACCTGGCGGATCCAACGAACGAAGTCCCCAGCCGTCAAGTCGCTGCCTTCCAGCCCCGCCGG
>DATEWO010000219.1:0-14767 GCA_035257925.1 Propionibacteriaceae bacterium
GTCCGTGAACGTCACGATTGCGCCGAACAACGCTGCGACGGCAATTAGCGGCATCATCAGCGGAATCGTGATCTCGAACATCCGCCGCCAGTAGCCGGAGCCATCAATCTCAGCCTGCTCCTGCAGGTCCTTCGGGATTGCCACCAGCCCAGCCATCATGATCACGGCGGATAGCGGGATGAGCCGCCACGCGTGGACTGCGATGACCGAGAGCATTGCAAGATTGGGGCGACCAAGCCAGTACAGGTTGCTGTCAATCAGCCCCACCTCACGCAGCATCCAGTCGATCGGACTGAAGATCGAGTCCAGCAACCACAGCCAGGCGATCGCCGACAACGCTACGGGCGTTGTCCACGGCAACAGAACACAGAATCGTACGATCCACTTGCCGCGGAAGTCGGCGACGAGAATGTTGGCGAGCACCTTGCCGAACACCACGATGAGCAGCATGGAACCGACGGTGAAGATGATGGTGTTGAGCAACGAGCGCCAGAACACCGGATCGTCGAAGATCAGTCGATAGTTCGATAGACCGTCCCAGTCGAATGACGGATCCCCGGCGGTCACATCGCTGAAGGAAAACGCGATGGCCAACAGCAGCGGAAGCCCAACCAACACGACGATATAGATGATCGAGGGCAGCAATAACGCCCAAGCGAGGAAACCCTCTCGATCGGCCAGGCGCCGGCGATCACGGCGATCGACCCTACTCTCGGCTGCTATCTCGGTGCTGGGCTGTGATGTGGTGGCTTGAACCATGACTAGCCCTCGCGCAGCTGCATTGGCGCCGAGCGTTCACCAGTTGCGACATCGAAGAACCGCAGTCGATCCGCGGCAACCGCAAATGTATGGTCCTCGCCAGTCTCTACGGGAAGTGTCACGGTAGCCGGGAGGCGGGTGATGACGCGCGTTTCCTCACCAAGCCGGTGCACGATCCCATACAGGTATCGATCACCAGACAGATATTCGATCCGGTCCACGGTAAACGGCACCCGGATCTTGTCTTCTCCCAGAACCAGATCCTCGGGCAGCAGGTGCTCGGGTCGGAAGCCGACGAGATGACCGTTCCGCGGTACCAGGTTCATCGGTGGCGAGCCAAGGAAGGTCGCGACGAAAGTGTCCGCCGGATCCTCGTACACCTCGACAGGCGGAGCCAGCTGCCGCACCCGACCGCTCTCCATAACGGCAATCCGGTCGCCGAGGCCCATCGCCTCCGACTGATCGTGCGTCACATAGATCGTCGTAGTTCCGACCCGTTGCTGAAACCGCTTGAGCTCGTCACGGGCGCTGGCGCGCAGTTTGGCATCGAGATTGGACAGCGGCTCGTCGAGCAGAAAGACCTCAGGTTCCCTGACCAGTGCTCGCGCCAGTGCGACGCGTTGCCGTTCGCCGCCCGAGAGTTGCCGGGGACGGCGGCTGAGGAGCTGATCGATGCCCAGCAGTTCGGCTGCCCAGCGGGCCTTGCTCTCACGTTCTGCCCTATCGAGCTGAGCAGCCTTGAGCGGAAAGACAATGTTGTCGAGGACCGTCTTGTGCGGATACAGCGCATAACTCTGGAACACCATCGCGATGCGCCGCAGTCTCGGCGGCAAACCGTTGACGACATTGCCGCCAATGAGCACCTCACCTTCTGTCGGTTGCTCGAGGCCGGCGATGGTACGCAACAGCGTGGTCTTGCCGCAGCCCGACGGGCCTAAGAGAACGAGGTATTCACCCTCACCCGTCGCAAGGTTGATGCCGTCAATCGCCCGGACATGTCCGTGGCCGCCGTCGAAGTGTTTCGTGAGATTGCGTACCTCGACGACAGCCACTGGGATGCCTCCTCGTGGTACGGGCTATCCGGCGACGAGTCCGCGGGAACGCCAGTTCTGGAAGATCGCGTTGATTTGTTTTTCGGCCTGCGCAACGGATTGCTGCGGGGAGAGTTCTCCGCGGGCAGCCTTGGCGTACATGTTCGGAATGACGAAGGTGTACAACACTTCGCCGATCGCGGGACTGGCGGGTCCGGGATGGCCGATGTTGGTGCACCAGTCGAGAGAGTCCTTGAGCACGGCGAGCTTGTCTGGCGGGTTGGCGCCGAACGGATCTTTGTCCAGCCAGCCGTCGAGCTCCGGCACTGCATCAGGAAATGCCGGGAAGTCGTACAGCTTGGAGTGATAGGTCACCGATGGCAGATTCGCGGTGTAGTGGAGCAGGAATTCCTTCGCTGCATCGACGTTGGGCGAGAATGACGGGACGATCCAGTTGTACATGACGTGCTGCGCGACGAGAGCTGCCTTCGGCCCCCGCAGCGCCTTGACGAAGCCGATGTCGTCGGCCACTGGTGGGTTGTCAACTTGTGCCGTGCGCCAAGCCGAAATCGAGTTCAGGATGTACGACATCTGACCAGCGACGAGGCCCTGGTTGTTGGATGCGGCGTTCCAGGAGAACACCTCAGGCGTCATCGTCTCTTTGTAAAGCCTGGTCATGAACTCGACAGCGGCGACGGTCTCCGGCGAGTTGATGACAACCTTTTCGCTCTCGTCTTGGATCGAGCCGCCGAACGACCACAACAGAGCACGTCCGGCCATGTTGGAGTCGATCTCCTGAGACATCCCGATGCCCATCTGGATGCCTTGGGACTTCTTGATCTCAGCGCCACCGGTGAGTAGCTCGTCCCATGTCGACGGTCCGTTGGGCAAGCCGACCTTCTCCCACATGCTCTTGCGATAGTCACCGGGATCAGGCGCCCAGGCGGGGGCGTACGCGTAGAACTTGTCGGTGTTCGGATTGAAGCTCGATTTCCGAACCACGTCGAGCATCTTGCCGTGCCGCTTCTCGGCCTCCTGCACAACGTCCTTCAAGTCGACAACGCTCGGCTCGAACTGCGAAAAAGTGGCGATGTACTGAATGAGGTCGTGGCCCTGACCGGCTTGGATCTCAGCCGCCGTGCGGGCCGGGATTTCGGCCTGGTTGATATGGTCGACTGTCACGTTGACGCCGACTTGCTTGCCCCACTCCTGCACGAACGGGTCGAACCACTGATCGGCTGCGGGCACGAAGTGGCTCCACAGCAGGATCTTGAGGTCACCGGAGAGTTTGCGCGTCGGCTGAGTGAATGTCGCCGACGGCGTTGGGACGTTCGAGGCGGGCGTCGGCTGGACTGACTCTTCTCCAGAAGTGCATCCCGCGAGCGCTGCACCCGCCATCGTGGCCCCGGCAACTTGCAGGAACCGGCGGCGAGATATCTCGTATGTGTTCATAGCCGCATGACTCCTCGTCAAGACGGATTATTTACCCGGACGGTGGAAGCGCAAACATCAACGAGGTCCCGGATCCGTTGCGATCCGATAACCCCCCATGGGCTTGAGTCGTAGTCGCCCGCCCCATCCGGGCAAGTAGACCGCCGGCCCCGGGACTTTCGACCACTCCAGCGTTAGAGAGTTGCCTCGAACGGGTCGAACTCCTCGGGCAGCGATGGAACGGGCGCCACGGTGCTCTCGATACCTACGAACTCACCCCGGGTCGCCGACTCCTCGACCGCGATCAAAGTGTCCAAGACATGCAGACCGAGCTCGCCCGTGGCGATGGGCAACCCTCCGGCCCGAATGTGCCGTGCCATGTCAAGCACACCCAAACCGCGTCCGGCCTCCGGGCCGACAGACTCGATAGTCTCCCATTCCTGTTCGATAGGCGGCCGTTCGATCTTTTGCAACGGGCGAGCGATGCGAACTTCGCCGTCGAACCTGTTGGGATCGGGGAGGATCATCGTCCCTTCACTGCCGTTGATTTCGAAGACGCCGTGACGGAACAGGGCGGTATCGAAACTGAGCAGAGTCTGCGCCGCTCCGCCCTGCTCGAATTCGGTGAGGACCGAGACGTGCGTGTGCACCTCCACTGGGAACTCAGTGCCCGCACGAGGTCCGACGCGGATCTGGCGCTTGGTCATTCCAGTCCGGCCGGTAGCAGCGACTTTGTCGATCGGACCTAACAGGTGAACGAGCGCAGAGAAGAAGTACGGCCCCATGTCGAAGACCGGACCGCCTCCTTGGGCGAACAGGAACTCCGGATTGAGGTGAAACCAGTCCGGCCCCTGCCATTGGAAGCTCGTCACCGCAGTCTGCGGCGTACCGATCGCGCCTGAACGGATGGCTCGCATCGCGGTCTGCCAGCCGCGGCCTAGCAGAGTATCTGGGGCGACTCCGAGAAGTAGGCCACGCTCGTCAGCGAGGTCCACCAGCGCCTGCGCGGATTCGCGGTCGACGGTGATCGGCTTTTCGCTCCACACATGTTTCCCGGCCTCCAGGGCAGTGGTTGACACGGAGGCGTGGGCGGCTGGAATCGTCAGATTGAGCACGATCTCGATGTCAGGGTCCGCTAGCAGATCCTCGGTTGCTCCCGTGGACGGCACATTCCACTTCTCGGCTGCAGCCTTGGCGCGGTCGAGGTCAATGTCTGCGATGGCGAGCACGTTGGTATCGGGGAACCGGGTCAGGTTCTCCAGATAGAAGTCACTGATCATGCCCGCGCCGATGATGCCTACGCCCACCGGTCCGGTGGTCACTTCAGGCCCTTCTGGGCGAGGTAGCGGTAACTTCCGGCAACGGCGTCGAAGATGTCGCCGTCGTAGGCGTCGAACTCGATCACTGCATAGCGAGCGGAACGAGCAGCCTCAAGGGCCGAATCCAGCGGCACCTCACCCTCGCCTGCCGAAACTTGACCGGTTGGGACCTGACCCCAGCGGATGTGATCACCCAGTGTCCCGTCTTTGACGTGAACAGCCGTCACTCGATCACCCAGCCTTTCCAGAAGGCCGACCAGTTCCACCCCGGCCGCCGCCGCCCAGTACAAGTCGACTTCCAGGCGCACCTGGTCGTCGAGATGATCGGCGAGCACTTCGAGCGAAGGCCGGTCATCGATTCGAGGTCGCAGTTCGTGATCATGATTGTGGTAGCCGACTGTGAGCCCGTACTCAGCCGCCTCGGCAGCCGCCTCGTTCAACCTCCTTGCCGTCTCTCTGACGCCTTCGACCGATGTCCACTTCTCAGGGGCGACGAAGGGATCGATGACCGTCTCGAGGCCCAACTCCTGCGCTGCGGCGAAGGTCTCCTGATGTGGGGGCACCGGCGTCACAGTTCCGTCGCGCCGATGTACCTCCTCAGAAACCAGAAAGGCGTGACCGGTCGGCGCGCTGAGCCCATAGCGATCCAGTGCCGCGCGGAGCTCAGTGGGGCGGCGGACGAAGTCGAATGCTTCGACATAGCGCAACCCAATGCTCGCCAGTTTCGACAGGCCACCATCGAGATCGGCGTTCAGAGCATCGTTGACCGAGTAGAGCTGGACAGAGACCGACGGTGACATTGCTCTCCTTTTCCGCATCTGATCTAGTGCTGGAATCGTCCCTCCCGGGTCAGTAGTGAGAGTATCGGCCGGGCCTTGTGGTGCCACTCTGGGGACTTTCGACCCTGCGCCTACGACGTTCGCGGGCGGCACATTGGACTTGGCAATGCAGAAGGTGGAGCGACATGACCAAGATCATGATTGGGTACGGGACAACCGAAGGACAGACGGCGCGGATTGCGGAACACATCGCTGAGGTGATGCGAGGTCGTGGCCACGAGGCAGAGGCGGTGGATCTCAAACGGTCGCCCGAGGTCCTTTTGGATGGCTACGACGCGGCGATCGTCGGAGGCTCCATCCATATGGGCAAGCACGAAGAGCATGTTGTCGACTTCGTTCAGAAGAACCGTGTCGGGCTCGAGCGTCTCCCCTCCGCGTTCTTCTCGGTGAGCCTTGCCGCCCATGGCGACCTGGAAAACGCGCGCGCTTATGTTGAGAACTTCGAGCAGCAGACAGGCTGGCGTCCAGCTCAGGTTGGTCTCTTCAGCGGTGCCTTGTTATATCGCCAGTACGGGTTCCTCAAACGCCTCATGATGAAGAAGATCGTGAGCGACAAGCCAGGCGGCTTGAGTACCGACACCTCCCGCGATCACGTTTACACCGACTGGGACGAGGTGAAGCGATTCGCCGACGCATTCCTGGAACGACTGGTTCCAGAAGATGTGTCGACGGTCGAGGCCTAGGGCATTCGACCGTTTTGACGGTTGTGGTGGAAGACGTACGCATTACCGGCTGTGAGCCGGTCGTTTTGACGGTTGTGATGGAAGACGTATGCAGGCCATCACACGCGGCTAGGTCAGTCTCCGGTCTCCGAAATGATCACGTTTAGATGGCGTCGCTGAGAGGCGGGCGTTGGGGCTGCTCGGCCGATCCTCATCAAGAGAAGTGGATGAAACTCCAGACCAAGCTCTTTGCGAAGGCGGTCTCGGGTGGACGGCACCTCACTCACCTGGCTGGCGAGGCTGACCACAAAATTCAACCGGGTGGCTTCTAGCAAAATGCGCTGCAGCGCCTCGCCGGCTCGCAACCACGCCGAGCGAGTGGATTTCGCTGTTCCTAGCACCATGAGGCAATGGTTGAGGCTCGACTGCCTCAGCCTTGGCAGCCATCCCCTTCCGGCAACATCGAAGTCGCGAATCAGACCCTCAGACTCGAAACGGGAATCGGTACGCGGAATGGCGGAGACCGGAACGCCGTCTGGCCGGCGCAGGTCTGTAGTCGTCCAAGCCTGGAGCTCGGCTTGATACCCCGGGTCGATCGTCTGGATGGCCTCGGCCTCGCGACTCAGCTGCGCCGCGATGACCTTGTGCTCAGGTGTCGTAATCTCCACCAACGACGCCTCCTCTTGCTCGGCGGCGTTGATCAACTCATAGATGACATCTGGGGGCACGTCCTCATCAAAGAAGTCCCGGCGGTTGGTGTGACGTTTCTCGATCATGGGATCTAACCTGACCAGCGGCGTCCACGGTGCGGACTCATCCAGCAGGGTGAGTCGAGCAAGCAAGTCCGGTTTTGCGGGGTTCGGCAGCCGGTCCACCTGCGCGACTCGGTCGGCGGCCAAACCAACGCGGGCATTGAACAACGCGCAGCCACAACTGATAACCATTTGACGGCCAGTGGGGTCGAGGGCTCTCAGCTGGCGATCGCTTTCACCGTACATCTCGAGAACGTCCGGTCGGACAACGAAATGCCACGGCTGGGTGTTGTGGATCGACGGTGCCCGGCTGGCCCGTTCCACCGCCTTTCTGAACAGTGCCTTGGTCTCTTCCTGAGCGGTCGACATGTCGGGGACTCCTTGATGTTGTCTGTTTCGGCGATGCAGCGCTAGCCGTAGGCAGGGATCGCGTAGCTCTCTTCACAGAGTGATCAAGAAGTACAGGCAATGGCAGGGTCGATAGTCCCGAATCCCGTGGGGCTTCGGAGCCGCATTCTGTCTGATTAGGGACCAAGGTCTCTCCGCCTCCGATACCCGAGCGCGCAGGCTGGAATCGGAGGTGGTCGATATGACCAAGTCAACAGTCGTCAAGCTGTTCTGGGGCAGCCTGATATCGCTGGTTGCAGGGTTGGTCTTAGTGGGCGTCACCGGTGCCCTGGCGGTGAGCAATGACATCTTCGTGATGAGCGGGCCACACGTCACGGGGGTCCAGTCCAGCGTGTTGTCCTGGACCCTGCTGGGCCTGCTGGGTCTGGCGATCTTAATCTTAATGCTGGCCGCAGTGGCGCATTTCGTGGCTTGGATAGGTGCGGTGTTGAACACAGCGCAACTGCCGGACAAGACCTGGTTTGTTGTGTTGCTTGTCGTCGGCCTGCTCGGCCTTGTCTTCATCGCAACGGCGGCCTATGTCATCGCAGGCCCAGACGGGCTCAAAGCCAAAGAGGAGAGGGCCAAAGAGGAGGGGGCAAAAGTGGAAGGCCCCAAAGAGGAGGGGAGTGCGCTACGGAAGCCTGGTGGCGCTCCTCAACAGCCGGACGTTTGGACCACAAGCCCGGATCGGCAGGTCTGACCCGAAAACCGTCATGCGGCTAGTCCGGTGGGTCTTAGTGGTGACGCTGGGAGAAACTGTCGGCTTCGCTGTGTCAGCAGCTGTCTGCGTTGCGGTGACCGGCTCGCTTGGGATGCTGCCGAGCACACTCGGCAGTCTGACCTGGACGCCCAGTACTGCAGTTGTGGTCGGAGTTGGCGGGCTGATCTTGCTTACCTCCCTCCCGCTCGCTCAGTATCTAGTGCTTCGTGATCATGTGAGGCGCGCAGCGCTGTGGATTCCCTCGAGCTGGATGACCTGAGCCAGGGTGACCAGGCAAGGCGCGTCACTGGTCGGGTCGAGGCGCACGTCGAAAAGGCGTGGCATGGACCGACGGATGCCCCGACGAGATAGCGAGCTTCCCGCACCGGCAGTGACGCCTCGAAACACAGACCGGTTGATAGGGATGGGCTGGGCCATCCTCGCCGCCGTCGAGATCCTGCTGGCGGGCGCTGTCGTGATCTTCGATGTGTTCATACCGACACTCGTGGTGCTGGCCATGGCTGCGGTCTCCCTCGCAGTGCGGCGGCAGTCACCCAGCGCTCTGGGCTTTCGGCGCAGTACTCGCCCAGGCGGGATGATCGCTGCGGTTTTCGGCCTGACGGTTGCCTGGGATCTGTTCCAGATTGGCCTTACCAAACCGATCTTGAACCGACTGACCGGTGAGCGCCAAGACCTCAGTCAGTTCGCGGGTCTGCAGGGGAACCTGAGTTCTCTCCTCGTGTTGCTGGCACTGTCATGGACACTGGCAGCCGTCGGTGAAGAGATCGTCTACCGCGGGTACCTTCCACGGCGGGTGAGCGACATCTTCGGCGAGAACACCGCTGGGCCGTGGATCGGAGTTGCCTTGTCGTCGCTTCTCTTCGGACTGGCCCATACCGAGCAGGGGATCATCGGCGTCGTTCTCACCTTCTTCGACGCGCTGTTCTTCAGTTTCCTGAGATGGCGATTCCGAAACCTATGGGCAGCCGTGCTCGCTCATGGCTTCAACAACACGATCGGCTTGATGACGTTCTTCTTTGTCGGGCCGATCTATGCACTGTGGTAGCCACGCAGTCCGCGTGTCAGGGTGACTTGGGTCATCGACCGTGGCCGATGACCCTCCGTCCGGACACCTGCTCACACGGCAGCCGTACGAACATGGATCGGTCCCCGCCTGCCCAAGGTTCAGGCAGCCTGCCGTACCGCATACGAGCGAAGTCGTCTTCGGTCGCAAGTTCCAGCCGCCCGACTGCGACCACGCTCCAACCCGACTCGAAGAACTCCTCGGTCTCGTCGATCTCGAAGGCGCAGGTGGAGTTGAGGGCATGGCGGAAGATCTCGCCGTCGGGAACCGTGCGGAAGATGACGCAGTCCTCAGCAAAGATGTAGTTCACGGGCAGAATGCGGGGGCCGGTGTCACCGACGTAGGCGATCCGGCCCACGGACTTGGCGGCGAGCAACTCCAGACACTCGGCACGATCGAGCTCAATGAGCCCAGACCCAAGCTCGGCGGCTGTCCAGAATGCGTCGCTGTTGGTCTGTGCCGGGGTGGGTGTTCCCGAAGCCGGTTGTTCTGATTCGGCCATGGCTGCCTTTCTGGCGAGCGGTACTGGTTTCACCGTCGCCGTTCAGCGCGCGATTTGACCAGGGTCGATCGACCCAGCAGGGCGGGACGAAGGGCGCTTGCAGTCTGTCAAACGTCGAAGAGGGTCGCATGATCAGTACGGAGCAACACCCAGCCTATTGCCGACTATTCGGGTAGGTTTTGTTCCGTGAGTGCTCTGTCCGAAGTCCAGCTTCCGCGTTACGAGAACGCCGAGGTGGTCGTGTCGGCTCCTGACGCCGGCCCTGGCAACTGGGCGGGTGGTGCGAGCTGCGTTCTGGTGAACAACATCTTCTGGCTGGCCTACCGCATCCGGCGGCCGCTTGACTCCGGGCGTGGGGTCGGCGTCGTAGTGGCTAAGTCGTTGGACGGCGTCAATTTCAAACCAGTCTGTGAAGTTGGCCGCGAGGCCTTTGGTGCCGCCTCCCTGGAACGGCCCGTGATCTTGCCGACCGACTTCGGTTGGCGCCTCTATTTCAGTTGCGCTACCCCGAACTCCAAACACTGGTGGATCGATGCATTGGACGCGGAGCGTCCCGAGGAGTTGCCATTCGGCGACCGTCACCTGGTACTCGGCGGTGACGCCAGCTGGGCAGTCAAAGATCCGGTGATCATTCGAGGACCAGAGGGTTGGCGGATGTGGGTGTGCTGCCATCCGCTTGCCGACCCAGGGCACGAGGACCGGATGATCACCCGCTACGCGACCAGCGCCGACGGCCTTCACTGGCGCGATCACGGGGTCGTACTCCGTGGCACTCCCGGCGGCTGGGACGCGCGCGGCGCCCGGATCACTACGATCTTGGACGAGGCGCCGCTGACCGTGCTTTACGACGGACGCGCGACCGCTGCCGACAACTGGTTTGAGCGGACCGGCTGGGCTCGGGAGCAGGATGGATCACTCGTACCCGTCGGCGATGCGCCGATCGCTCAGTCTCCGGACAGCGATGGTTCGCTTCGTTATGCCTGCGCAGTAGCGCTCCCCAACGGCCGCACTCGGTTCTACTTCGAGGCAGCCCGCCCCGATGGCTCACATGACTTGATGACCTGCATCTGATCAGGCTTGATCAAACGTTGGCAGTCCGTTCGGCGAAGGAGCCCCGGCCCTCGGCGGACCGCCAGTCTGCGAACGACTCGCCGAGCGTCTGCTCCAGGAGCGAGATGTCGTCGGTGCAATCTCCGAGGAGCGCCTTGCGCTGCTCGGCTGCGAGCTTCGGCCGCTGGATGGGCCCGCCACGTTGCAACAGACTGACGAGTGGTTCGCTCGCCTGACGCCACACTCGCGGCGGCAGGTAGGTACCGGCTGCAGCGCCGGCGCGAATCACTCGCCCGAGGACCGAGGTTCGTACGCCCGGCTCCACGAACGGCCGAGCGTTGTCCGGAGGGATCGAGGTGACCTGATCTTCAGCGATGCCGAGAAAGCGTGAGGTGCGGTTCAGAGTCTCGTTCGGTTGGGACACCACCTGCCAGTAGCGAAGAACAAGGACCCTTTCGCGTTCCACGCGGCTGAGGAGGTCGGCCAGCTGTTCACCGTACCGGCCAAGGCGTCGGTAGTGCCAAAACGGTGCCCATCCGGCCGCGACCCGGCTGTCTTCAGCCCGCCAGGCTTCCTGGAAGTCCGATATCGGCTCCAGCCCGTCGACCCACAGGTGCATCCAGTTGGAGTACGCCCGATCGATCGGATCCCGAACAATGACGATCAACTTCGCTGCCGGAAGCTCCTCGGCGATCCTGCGCCGAGCGTTAGGCGCATACAGATAGAACGGCGTGCTTTCCAGGCGTACAGCCTCCTCGGGAGCTCCACGAAAGAGCGCCTGGTACGCCTCGCGACGCCAGATCCACTCCTGATTGCTGTGCCCGTCGCCGGGTCCGCGGTACGCCGGCGGGGGAGCGTCCCAACACATGAAGTACTTGGGCTCTTTGACTGGCGACGCGTAAATCTGCGGATGCTGCGCCAGCGCCGCATGGAGTGCGCTGGTTCCCGCCTTGGGCGCGCCAATGATCAACGCGTCAGGCCTATATTCCCTAGCGCTCATAGCGGGATTGTATGGCAGTAGCTGTCCGGCTCATGACTATTCCATCAGCCGCTACGGCGGAAGCAGGTGTTCTGCCCGCGCCGGCGGATCGGAGAAGGCCAGCGCCGCCTCCTCGACCTCTTGATCCGCCGGGGTTAGGCGCCCTTCGTGCTGGCGCATATGTTCCTCCCAGGACGGAACGCTGAAGATCTCGATGAAGCGGTCCGGCCGGTCTCCGTCCCGGAAGAGCTCCCAGCGCGTCGCTCCCGTTCGGCGTCGAGACTGGCGAAGGAGGTCCATCGCCTCGAGGAAGGCCGTCTCCCGTTCCGGCGCGACGATGAACTCAACCGTCACCACGACGGGTCCGGTGTCTGGCTCAGGGTCGAAGGCCAGCCGTGGCTCCGGCCAGTAAATGGCCGGCTCCCGGTCTAGGTGACCGGTATTCGGCACGCGCAAGAACACTCCCGTTACCGCGCCGGCCAGCACGATGATGGCCGCGATGAGGAACGCCGGCTGCAGGCCGAACCTTTCGGCTACGAGGCCCCAGACCAGCGCTCCAATCGTCATCGAACCGGTGAAAGTGAGCATGAAGACAGCCAGGGCACGGGCGCGTACCCAGACCGGCAAGTACAGCTGCAGCTCGGCGGCGAGCGTGGAGGTCATGGCCATCCACGCCACACCCGCCAGGACTAGGGTCACCAGCGCCGCCCAAAAACTGAAGGTCAGCACAATCACGGCCAAAGCTGCCGCATAGAGAACGCCGGCTGCCGTCAGCAGCGCGTTGCTGGACACGCGGTCTCTCACACGCCCGAGCACGAAGGCACCGAGGATGGCACCGAGACCCAACGCGCCGAACAGAGCCCCGTAGCCATCGGCTCCGAGGCCTAGGCGCTCACTGGCGACCAGGGCTAGCAGCGCCCAGAGCGCTACTGCAGGTGCGACGAACAAGATCGTCCGGAGCAGGATGCGGCGCACGATCGGTTCGTGGTAGACGTAGCGGCCGCCGGCGCGGAGTGCTGGCAGGAAGCGCTCCCGGCGGTACTCCGTTTCAGGCTTTTCCCGGCGCCAGAAAAGCAGCACCACTCCAAAGAAGGCAACACATACTGCGTAGAGGGCGAAGACGACTGGTACGCCACCGAGGTAGGCAATCACAAGCCCGGCCAGCGCGGGCCCAATTGAACGTGCCCCATTCACGCTGACCAAGTCGAGCCGTGTCGCCGCTCGTAGCTGGTTCCTGGGTACGAGCTCGGGCATGGTGGCCTGCCATGCGGGGAGCTGAAGCGCTCCGCCGGCGCCCAGGGCGAACGTAAAGGCCAACAACAGGGCCGGTGGCATCTGGTCGGCGGCGGTGAGCACGGCTAGCAGGATGCCGAGAACGCAGAGATAGGCCTGCACCGTAATCAGCAGCCAGCGCCGATCGAGGGAGTCGGCCAACACACCACCGGGTAGCGCGAGCAGCATCAGGGGTGCGGTCGTCACCGCCTGCACCAATGAGACCAGCGCCGCCGCGTTGGGAGCGTCCACCAGCAGCCATTGGGCGCCAACCGTCTGCCCCCAGGTGCCGATCCAGCTGATCAACATACCCAGCCAGAGCCAGCGGAAGGCGCGCTGCGCAAAGGGTGCCCAAGCTGAGGAGTCAGCCGCGGGTACTGAGGCGGCCTCGCCAGCCGCAGCTGTCTCGCCGGCTCGTTCGCCGCCGTTCGTCATGTCACCTCCCAGACCGCATCTCACACCGTCTCATTATTTCCTCCCTGATCTTCCTGAGGGTGCTTCCGCGACTGCCAGCTGGGGTCTACCAATCTCCCATCGCCCCAACCCAACTGATGCAAAGTGATCAAAACTTCAGCGACTCTGGGCGCCCAAAAGATTCGATCTCAACTCAGCCGAGAAATGGGAATCAAACGTGAAAGACACGACCCAAGAAAGTGCGGGCGATTGACAACTTCCGCTCGCCGAATTGCGCAATTCGCCCACACTTTCTCGCGAACATCAGACGTGATGCTCGGCGCGGTGGCGGGCGAGTACGTCCAAACCGAAGTCCGAGACGGGATCACGCCACACCGAGTGAGCATGATTGGCGTTGCTCTGGGTGTTGTCCCATTCGATCAGGAGGCGAGGACCCTGCAGCCGGTAATAGTGCGGCTCTCCCGGAGCAGTCGGTCCCGCCCAGGCAAAATGCACGGCGTCGAGGATTGCCTCGTCGTGGTAGCGGTGCAGCGGTGACACCCCTTCCGGCGCCCGGTCGAGGTAGCAGCCGAGGAGAGCCCGCAGCATCTCGCGTTGCTCGCTATCGAACTCCGCCGCCGGTACGCCCTTGGGCTGGATCGAGTATGCAACGGCCTGGTGTTCGGCATTACTCAGCTCGGCGACCTCCTTGATGACGTCGCTGAGCGAATGCGACTTTGCCTGCTGCACCGGATCGGGAAACCGATTGTCGCGATAGATGCCAACCAGCGGAATGACCCGGTCGCCGTCGGTGACATCAGTTCGGTTGGCAGTGACGAAGTCGGATGGAGCCTTCGGCAACAGGATCGCGCGCTCGGCGACATCGGGTCGCAGCGATCGCACCAGCTCCCGGCCCAGGTCCTCCATCTGGGCGAGTGGACGATTCACCGCTCCTCCGAGCAGCGGCGAGGTGGCGGGATTCGCTCCTAGGAAGCACGGCGTCGTCGCGACGACCACACCGTCCATCACAAGGTTGTTCAACGACACGTGGTGACCACCGAACCGCCAGCCCCACAAACCTTCGCCGCCCGGTTTGCCGAACACCCGCAGGTAATACATCCCAGGGTCGCGACCGCGTTCCCGGCCGAAGCTGGCGACGAAACCCTCGACGTAGTCGAGGACGTTCTCCAGGCCCATGATCGTTGCGACCGTTACGAACGCAGCGGGGGATAACCCAGTCGAGACGAGCCGCATCGCGGCCCGTTGCTGTGCGGGTCGCTGCTGATGGATGGTAAGGCCGCCGTGGTCGGTCGGGGTGTAGAACCAACGGCGACGTTCGTTGTCGCTGGTGGCATCGGACGGGACGGCTCCCTGGCTGATTCTGCGCTGCTCCGCGTCGAGAGTCTCCAACCACGCGCGCGCCGCCTCGGCCATCCGGTCAGCCACCTCACGGCGGGCCGTTACGTCGTCGCTGAGCGCGCCCAGATCGGCCATGGAAGGGAATGTAACGCGGGTAGTGAGCTGGCTGCTCGTCACCCTGTCCGGACGGCGGCAGCACCCAGCTCGCGGACGACCTCGACGAGCAGGTCGAGGTCGGCGGCGGT
>DATEWO010000220.1:0-11071 GCA_035257925.1 Propionibacteriaceae bacterium
TGGCGCATCCTCCGATGGGTTGTGCTGATTCAGTTCAACTTTCCAGGTGCGATTGCGGTCGAGAGTCTCGGCCTGGGCCGGCGAGAGCATGGAGGCGTCGCTCAACATTGCCGTACCGGTCTGATCCGGCGGCTGGCTCGCGTTGTCGGAAGGGCCACTGGGGACCGGCGAGCGTGCGGGCCCCTGCTGGCTCTGACGCTGGCTGGCGGCGCTGAACACTGCATACCCGACAAGGAGGCCGATGACGACCACCACGGCGACTCCGCCGATCAGCAGGGCCAGTTTGGTACGCCGGCCCAGCGGCCCTCGCTCGTCCTCGTCGTAGTCGTGGATCGCGTCGAGCGGAGTGTGGCTACGCTGCTGGCCCTGCCGACTGCGCGGGAGGATTGCGGTCGTTTCCTCATCGAACCCACGCGTGCGCTGTGGCGCGGAGGTGGTGGGTCGCGCGATTTCATTAGTCGGTGGATCTGCTTCGGGCGCCGTGGCGCGCGTGGCCGGCGAAGACCAGCCATTGGTCCGCGTCTCGTCTCGATACAGCGGCTTCGGATGATCCTCATCGACGACTGGTGGCGGGTTCCGCTTCCCATTGCCGCGATCGGGACCTGCCGGCTGTATCGGCTTGGCAGGCTCGATATCGGGTTCGATGAAGGCCCGCCGGGGCCGGTAGGTCGTTGACTTCTGGTCGACCATGCTGAAAGTGCTCCCCCCGAGTCGGAGTGCCATCGCAGGCTTCCTGGGCTGTCGCTCGGATCGATCGAACGACGACCATCGGAGACTTTACCTGGGCTGGCGTGTCTGGCACAGCCGTGGTCGCGGGCTGGGCGAGCATGGAGGTGCTATGGCTTCACTGCTTTCCTCCCGACGAGCCGGTGCGCGGGTCACCCTGCACGCCACTCCGGCGCGGAAGAGAAGGGCGCAGGAAACCAAGGGGCAGTTGGCGCCACCGCCGATCAGCTGGTTGGTCATGGCCGTCCTGGGTGGTGCGGTGACGGCTCTCGCGAGCTGGCTTCTCTGCGCTGGTGTGACCGTTCTTGGCTGGCTTGCGGCCGAGCCTGGGGCTCTAGGCGACGCGCTGCGGATCGGCACCCTGCTCTGGTTGCTGAGTAATGGCGTCGGCGTACGGATTGGCGCCATCCCGATCACGCTGGTGCCCTGGGGTGCGACTGCAGTGATCGCGTTCATGCTCTCGCTGTTCGCTGCGGCGAGCGCTCGAAAGGTTCGCGCCGACCAGAGGACTGGTTCGGGGATGATCAGCGTCGTTACGGTCGCCACGTACCTGCTATCCGTTCTTGTGGTGGCCATGCTCTGGGGCGAGCCGTGGCATGCCCCAGCACGCTGGGCCGCGGTAATCGCTGTGCTGCTGGTGGCGGCGTGGTGGGGCAGCAGCCGAGCTCTGCGTCTCAGGCAGGTAGCAGCGCCCGGCCGGGCCCGGACGATGATCCATGCCGTATTGGCCGCCCAGCTGGTCATGCTGACGGCGGGCGCGGCGGTGTTGGTCACCAGTCTCTGGATGCACCTCAACCAGGTGGAAGCGTTGCATCAAGCGCTGCAACCAGGCGTTGCTGGAGGCATCGCGTTAGTGCTGCTCCAGCTAGCGTTCGCGCCAAATGCCATGATCTGGTGCGCCTCGTACGCTCTCGGCTCCGGGTTCTCCGTTGGCGCCGGCTCGGTCGTTGCCCCGGCCGCTACTCAGCTGGGGATGGTCCCCGGCATCCCGCTGCTGGGCGCGCTGCCATCCCCCGGCCCCGGCGACCTTGCGCAGCTCTGGTGGCTTGCTGCTGGTGCGGTCGCTGGGGCAATCGCGTGCTGTTTGTTACTCGGTTCCCGGCCGGTTCCCCGGTTCGACCAGGCCAGCCTGGCTGGAGGAGCCTGCGGCGTGCTCGCCGGCGCTGTGTTCGCTGGTTTGGCCTGGGCGGCCAGCGGTGACCTGGGGACGCTCCGGCTCGCCGACTTAGGGCCACGCCTCTTCCCGTTGCTGGTCATGGCCGGCACCACGATGGGATTGTCTGGCGTGATCACCGGACTGATTTTGGGATTGGCCGCCCGCGCCGGTCGCTAGGCTGTGCGTCGTGCCCGAGGCCCTCGCCGCTACACACCTGGGCCGGGCAGCCCGGCTCGTCGTGCTGGTCTCGGGTACCGGCACCCTGCTGCAGGCATTGATCGATGCGTGTTCTGACCCTGCGTACGGCGCGGAGATTGTCGCAGTCGGTTCGGATCGCCCCGGCATCCAAGGATTGGAGCGGGCGGTGCATGCCAACATTGCGACCTTTGTCGAACCGCTGCAGGACTACGCCACGAGAGCCGAGTGGGATCACGCTCTGACTGCAGAGGTGGCAGCGTACGATCCGGATCTGGTGATCAGCGCCGGTTTCATGAAGCTCGTGGGACCTGAGTTTCTGGCTCGCTTTGAAGGCCGCATGATCAACACCCACCCGACGTTGCTGCCCTCATTCCCTGGAACACATGGTCCTCGGGACGCCTTGGCGTACGGCGTCAAGATCACCGGCGCCACTGTGTTCCTGGTGGACTCGGGGATAGACAGCGGAGTGATCCTTGATCAGCGGGCGGTGCCGGTCGCCGAGGATGACACGGTGGAGACCTTGCACGAAAGGATCAAGGTCGCCGAACGCGAGCTGCTCGTCACGATCACCCATCAACTCGTCACCCGGAGCTGGCGAGTCGCGGACAGGAAGGTGCTCTGGACATGACCGATGTAGTCAATGGGGATGATGGGGGCCGACGGCCGATCAGGCGCGCCTTGGTCTCGGTCTATGACAAGACCGACCTGCTGCTCGTGGCAGATGCCCTGGTCGAGGCTGGGGCGGAAATCGTCTCCACCGGCTCGACGGCCGAGACGATCGCCGATGCAGGTCTACCGGTCACTCCGATCGAGAAGGTCACCGGATTTCCGGAATGCCTGGACGGTCGGGTCAAGACCTTGCATCCGATGGTCCATGCTGGTTTGCTCGCCGACCTCCGGCTGGCGTCCCACCGCACTCAGGTTGCCGAGCTTGGTGTCGAGCCGTTCGATCTGTTGATCAGCAACCTGTATCCGTTCACCGCGACGGTAGCCTCCGGCGCGACTCCGGAGGACTGCATCTCCCAAATCGATATCGGCGGCCCGGCGATGGTCCGTAGTTCGGCCAAGAACCATGCGTCGGTGGCTGTGATCACCTCCCCGGAGCAATATCCGCAGCTCCTGACGGCTGTGGCGGCCGGCGGCTTCACTCTGTTGGAGCGGCAAGCGCTGGCAGCGGCCGCTTTCGTGCACACCGCCACCTATGACGTGGCGGTGGCGAGCTGGATGGGCAGCGTCGTAACTGACCTCAGTGACGGCACTGGCTTCCCGCGGTGGATCGGAGGTACCTGGGAGAAGGTCACCGGACTGCGGTACGGGGAGAACCCACATCAGCCGGCGGCCCTGTATCGCACCAGTGGTATGACGCGCGGCCTGGCGGGTGCGCAACAACTGCACGGTAAGGAAATGTCGTACAACAACTACGTCGATGCCGACGCCGCCCGACGGTGCGCAGGTGATTTCGACGAGCCTGCCGTCGCGATCATCAAGCATGCGAACCCGTGCGGTGTCGCAGTCGGGTTGGACGTTGCCGAGGCTCATCGGAAGGCGCACGCCTGCGATCCGACCTCGGCCTACGGAGGAGTGATAGCTGCCAATCGGCCGGTCAGCGTGGACATGGCGCGACAAGTCGCGGAGATCTTCACTGAGGTGATCATCGCGCCCGGGTATGCCGACGGTGCGCTGGATGTGCTCGCGGCCAAGAAGAATCTCCGGATCCTCGTCGTCGAGCCGCCCGCGCGCGGCGGTGCCGAGAGCAGGCGGATTGACGGTGGGCTCCTGGTTCAGCTCTCCGACACTGTTGACTCTGCTCACGATCGGGCCGCCAACTGGCAGCTGGCTGCCGGTCAGCCCGTCTCAGACGACACATTGGCGGATCTCGAGTTCGCCTGGAGGGCGGCGCGTTCGGTGAAGTCGAACGCCATCCTGCTCGCCCAGGACCGGGCTTCAGTAGGCGTTGGCATGGGGCAGGTGAACCGCGTGGACTCCTGCCGGCTGGCGGTGCATCGGGCGGGTGGTCGCGCCGCGGGTGCCGTCGCCGCCTCCGACGCCTTCTTCCCTTTTGCGGACGGACCGGAGATTCTGCTGGCTGCCGGAGTGTCGGCTATCGTGCAGCCAGGCGGCTCGGTGCGCGATGGAGACGTGATCGCGGCGGTCCAGGCTGCTGGCGCAACCATGTACTTCACCGGTGCGCGACACTTCTTCCACTGACGCTGATCACCTGAGGTGAGCACATGACTGCGCGGATTCTTGACGGCAAGGCTTTGGCGGAAACCATCAAGGCTGAGCTCAGAGGCCGGGTATCCGCCCTCGTCGAACATGGCATCGTTCCGGGGCTGGGTACGGTGCTCGTCGGTGACGATCCTGGCAGCCGCTCCTACGTAGCGGGTAAGCACCGGGACTGTGCCCAGGTGGGCATCGCCTCCATCCAAGTGAAGCTGTCCGAGACAACCTCTCAGCAGGAGCTGGCAGCGGTGATCGCGGAGCTGAACGCGGACCCGGCCTGCACCGGCTACATCGTCCAACTGCCGCTGCCGGGCAGCCTGGATGACAACGCCGCACTCGCCCTGGTCGATCCAGACAAGGACGCCGACGGTTTGCATCCGGTCAATCTCGGCAAGCTGGTGTTGGGAGTGCCCGGTCCCTTGCCGTGCACTCCGCGTGGCATCGTGGAGCTGCTCCGCCGCAATGGCATTGCGCTCAACGGTGCAGAGGTATGCGTGATCGGACGAGGTACCACGGTCGGCCGCCCGCTGGGACTGCTGCTGACGCGGAAGAGTGAAAACGCGACGGTCACCTTGTGCCACACCGGGACCGTCCAGCTGTCCCGGCACACTCGAGGCGCTGACATTGTGGTTGCGGCAGCAGGGAGGCCAGGCCTGGTTACCGCTGACATGATCAAACCGGGTGCAGTCTGCGTCGACGTCGGCATTACCCGTACTGAGGCCGGACTAGTTGGTGATCTTGATCCGAGCGTAGCCGAGGTTGCCGGCTGGGTGGCGCCGATGCCGGGCGGCATTGGACCGATGACCCGAGCCATGCTGCTCAGCAACGTTGTGGAACGCGCCGAACATCTGGTGGCTCGTGCCGCGGCCTGAGGCAAGCGTTGCTACCCGATCACTTCGGCAGTGGCCCTTGTTGATCGTGGTGATCGGGGTGCTCGCTGGCCTCGTCGTCAGCTTCCTCGGCGAGTCCACCTGGCGCTTGGGCTGCCTACTCATCGGCGCCTCCCTGGGAGTTGGCGCAGTAGAACGGATCGCGTTGCCGAGCCGGGAGGCCGGACTGCTTCAGGTGCGTACCAAAGCGTTCGATGTCACGGTCCTGGCGGCCACAGGAGCGGCAATCATCGTGCTAGCGATTGCCGTGCCTGAAGGCCGCTGACTCGTCGAACAGCTCAGCTGACATCACAGCTGCGAGCAGCTCCAAAACCGTTTAGGCGCCTTGGCCTGCTGCGACCACAGCGATCACAATCCAAAAGATGATCACAAGGACGATGGACACGATAGCGATGATCGTGAAGACCTTGCCCAGCATGCGGCCAATGCTGATGTTCTGCTCATTGGAGTACTGGACTCCCGACATCTGAATGTCCTTCTTGGCCTTGTTTCCCAGGTACCAGGCGATGGGCGCGAAGATGGTGATGAAAATGCCGAGAATCCCGAAGATCAAGATCATGGTGCCCTGCGGGTGCTCTTGCGAAGGCGCCATAGTGTAAGGCTGCTGGCCATATGGCATAGGTGACTGCTGGCCATATGGTGCGGGCTGCCCGCCGCCTGGGGCATACTGCCCAGGCTGCCCGGCGCCCTGGGGGTACTGACCGGGCTGCTCGCCACTCTGGGGGTACTGCCCGGGCTGAGAGTATGGCGTTTGCTGGCTCGGCTGAGTCGGGGGATTTTCTTCGTACGGGTTGGTCATGGTGAACATTGTTCCTTACGTGGTCCGGACAGCGCAGACGGCCGGTTGACACCGGCCACATTTCTTCAGGCGCTAAAAGCCAGCGCCCGCAATACCGGCGATAACCAGGAGCACGATCAATATCGTCACGAGGGTGAAGATCGACACTCCGACAATACCGGTGACGATACCGCCGATGGCCGTCGATCGACCGGTGTAGCGCGCCGGTTCCGCGTCGATTTCGTTGCGCACGCGGCGCCCGACCACAATGCCCCCGATTCCCACCAGTCCGCCGACAACGCAGGTCATTCCCAAGACGGTCCCGAGGATGCCGAGGATCAGCGCAAGCGCTGCTTGAGGGTGCTGCTGTGTCGGCGTGGCTTCCGGCATAGTCCCGTACGGGCTCACCGCACCAAAGGATGGCTGATACGGGTTGGCCTCGTAGAGAGTGCCGTCATAACCGGCTGGCTGCCCATAACCCTGTCCAAAATCACCGTACGGTGGGGCCGGCTGAGGCGCGAAGCCAGCTTCTGGTCCCGCGTACCTCGAGTTGGCGCTTGGGTTGCTGTAGGACTCGCCGGGCACGGCGTATGGGTCGGTCGTAGGCCTTCCGTAAGGGTCGCTCGCCGGGTAAGAGGGCCAGTCACCCTGGGATTGATCGGGCGATTCGCCACCGGTCGGCTGATAGGTCGGTGGCGTTGCCGAACCAGCGTTCGGATTGGCGCTGCGCCCGTCTGGGGATTCTGAGGCCTCGCGGCTGAACGGGTTCGGTGGCTGGCTTTCACTCATGGGAACCAGTGTGACGCACGATTTCCAAGCTGCTCGCGCAATGTCTGATTGCTCGCTCCGCTCGCGCGGATCGCGCTTTGACGCCGCTGCCTTCCTCTCTCACTCACAGACGAAAAGCATTGTCTGCTCGTTCGTTCGTCCAGGACAGCGGCGCGCGATCCTGGGCGCTTTGGATCCGCCGCCGTTCCTCGCTCCCCCGATCGCCCTAGTCGATCAGGCCGAGCGCCCGGACCGCCTCGCGCTCCTCGATGAGCTCGGCCACGCTGGCGTCGATCTTGCCGCGGGAGAAGTCGTTGACGGTCAGGCCCGGCACGATCTGGTATGCGCCGCCCGAAACCGTGCACGCGAATGAGGAGATCAGGCCCTCCGGAACCCCGTACGAGCCATCGGACGGTACTGCCATCGATATCCAGTCGCTCTCAGGCGTCCCAGAGACCCAATCCCGCATGTGCTCCACGGTGGCGTTGGCGGCACTGCCGACCGAACTCGCTCCGCGGGCCTCGATGATGGCCGCTCCTCGCTGCTGAACAGTTGGCAGAAACGCCGACTTCAGCCACTCCTGGTCGCTGATCAGTTCCGCGGCATTCTGCCCGCGGACCAGGGCATTGAAGAGGTCTGGGTACTGAGTCGCGGAGTGATTGCCCCAGATCGTTACGTGCGTGACTTCGCTGACGCTCGCGCCGGCCTTTGCGGCCAGCTGAGCCTTCGCGCGGTTATGGTCGAGCCGGGTTAGCGCGTTGAAGCGTTCGGCGGGAATGTCGGGTGCGTTACGCATGGCGATCAACGCATTGGTGTTCGCCGGGTTGCCTGTCACCAGCACCTTGACGTCGTCGGCCGCCTGATCGTTGAGAGCCCGACCCTGCGGCTTGAAGATGGCGCCGTTGGCTTCCAGCAACTCCCTGCGCTCCATGCCTTTGGTGCGGGGTCGCGCACCCACCAGACAGACCAGGTTGACTCCATCGAAGATGGTCTTCGGGTCGTCTCCGATCTCGACCCCACTCAGTAACGGGAAGGCGCAGTCTTCAAGCTCCATCACAACACCTTCAAGTGCCTTGAGGGCTGGGGCTATTTCGAGGAGACGCAACTCAACCGGCTGATCTGGGCCGAGCATCGAACCACTGCCGATCCGGAACAGGAGACTGTAGCCGATTTGGCCGGCGGCGCCGCTCACGGCGACCTTCACGGGTGCGTTCACAAGAACTCCCTCGAACAAGATGTGGGCAGGTGGGGTTCGTAGGGTGACGCTAGCAAGGTTCAGCACTCCTGGCACGGTGAGGTCTGGTCATGGATCCCAACTCTGCGGTCGATCCGGTCGCCGCGGTGGTCGCTGCTCTTGATGGCAAACACGGCACTCGCTGGGTCGGGGTCGACGGTAAGGGTGCGACCGGCAAGACCTCGCTCGCGGCCCTGATCGCGGCAGCGCTACCTGGGTCGGTAGTGGTGCACATCGATGACTTTGCCCGGCCAGACGTTCGGGGCTGGGAGCGGGAACGGTTCGTACGCCAAGTGCTCGAGCCGCTGCTCGCCGGGCGACCGGGCCGGTATCAGCGTTGGGACTTCGACCGCAATATGGGCGCGGAGTGGCACACCGTCCCAATCGGGGTGCCGGTCGTTGTCGAAGGGGTATCAGCAACCGACGAACGGCTCGGCGTTCCCTGGGACTTCACCATCTGGGTTGAGCTGCCGTACGCGGTACGGCTGGCGCGAGCCCTGGAGCGAGACGGTCCGGAGCGGATGGATCGCTGGCTGAACGACTGGATGCCGAGTGAGGATGCTTACGAAGCAGCGCAACGCCCTCAGGATCGGGTCGACCTCATATACCGGCCGCCGGGTGCCACTTGAGTCGGTCGATGGACCACCGGGTCATTCGATAGGTTGACGGCATGGCGAAGATCAAGGTCGAAGGCACGGTCGTGGAGATCGACGGCGACGAGATGACACGGATCATTTGGCAGTTCATCAAGGACCGGCTGATCCATCCCTATCTCGATGTGAACCTGGAGTATTACGACCTCAGCATCACCCACCGCGACGCCACCGACGACCAGGTCACCGTTGACGCGGCGAACGCGATCAAGAAGCACGGCGTGGGCGTCAAGTGCGCGACCATCACCCCAGATGAGGCTCGGATGCAAGAGTTCAACCTCAAGAAGATGTGGGTTTCGCCCAACGGGACGATTCGCAACATCTTGGGCGGGGTGGTGTTCCGTGAGCCGATCATCATTTCCAACATTCCGCGACTGGTGCCCAACTGGACCAAGCCGATCGTGATCGGCCGTCACGCGCACGGCGACCAGTACAAGGCGACGAACTTCAAGGTGCCAGGTCCCGGTCAACTCACGATCACCTTCACTCCCGAAGATGGCGGCGAGCCGATCCAGCACGTCGTCGCGAATTACCCGGCTGATGGTGGCGTGGCGTTGGGCATGTACAACTTCAACGCCTCGATCGCCGATTTCGCGCACGCGTGCTTCGCGTACGGGCTGGAACGCGGCTATCCGGTCTATCTGTCGACCAAGAACACGATCTTGAAGGCGTACGACGGCGCGTTCAAGGACATCTTCGCCGAGATCTATGAGAACGAATACGAGGCTGATTTCAAGGCCGCTGGGCTGACCTATGAGCACCGGCTGATCGACGACATGGTCGCGGCCTCGCTGAAGTGGGGCGGCGGCTACCTTTGGGCCTGCAAGAACTACGACGGCGACGTACAGTCCGACACCGTCGCCCAGGGCTTCGGCTCACTGGGGCTGATGACGAGCGTCCTGATGACACCCGACGGCAAGACGGTCGAGGCCGAGGCCGCCCACGGCACCGTGACCCGGCACTACCGGCAGTATCAGCAGGGCAAGCCGACGTCAACCAACCCGATCGCATCCATCTTCGCCTGGACCGGCGGCCTCGAGCACCGGGGCAAGCTCGACAACACACCGGAGGTGATTGCCTTCGCTCAGTCGTTGGAAGACGTGGTCGTGAAATCGGTGGAGGGTGGCGCCATGACCAAGGATCTCGCCATGCTCGTTGGCCCCGACCAGCCATGGCAGACCACCGAGGAGTTCCTTGCCACGCTGGACAACAACCTCTCCGCCCGCCTCTCCTGACATCCGACTCGGTTAGCCTTCCCGATGCCGCGAGAGACACGCAGCGTCGGTCATGAGCGCGGCAGCACTGAATTCGATCGGGTAGCTAACTTCAGCGACGCGGTCTACGCGATTGCCATGACGCTCCTGGTGCTCGAGATCGGCGTGCCGTCCCTACCTGTCGACCCTGACAGCCCGCGCGTCATGCTGGACGCGCTCAATGACAGGATCCCGGAGATCGTGAGCTTTGCGGTCTCGTTCTTGGTGATCGGCCAGTACTGGCTCAACCACCACCGGCTCATCTCCAAACTCCAGCGAGTCGATCGGCGGTTCATGTCGCAAAACCTGTTCCACCTGGGATTCATTGCGTTCCTCCCATTCCCCACAGCGCTCATCGGCGAGTACGAAGAGAACCCGGTTTCCTTCGTCACCTTTGCGCTCGCGATGGCTGCCGTGAGCCTCACTGGCGTCCTCATGACCGATCACGCCGATCGGGCAGGCCTTCGCCTGGTGCCCATCTCCCTTGAGGTCCGGCGCTGGGGCCGGCTGGCTTCCTGGTTGCCGGTCGGAGTCTTCCTCCTTTCCATCCCGATTGCGTTCCTGAACACGACGGCCGCGCTGTTGTCGTGGTTGGTTCTCTCACCCATCGGCTTGCTCCTCAACACTCGGATGCCAACGGAGGTTCGGAGCTACTTCGAGGAGTAGGCCTCAGAGGGTGGCGGCGCGGCCGATCTGGACGAGTTTCCAACCGGCGTTACGCCAGGTGGGCGCGTGCAGCTTGAGGCGGCCGTCGATGATCACCTTGGATCGGACCAGAGCACCAAGCCGTTCTGGGTCGAGCTGACGGAATTCGGGCCACTCGGTCAGGTGCAGCACCACATCGGCACCCAGCAGTGCCTGCTCGACGCTGGCCACCTGAGTGAAGCCCTCGCGCGGAGCGAGTCTCGCCTGCGGGTCATAGATGCGTACGTCCGCGCCTGCCGCATGCAGCTGATCTGCGACTGTGAGCGCGGGGGAGTTCCGGGTGTCGTCCGTAGCAGGCTTGAACGCCGCTCCGAGTACGGCGATGCGCTTGCCGGCCACGCTGCCACCAGCCTGATCGATGGCCAGCTCAGCGAGTTCCGTCCGCTGGCCGGCGTTGATCGCCTCCACTGAGCGAATGAAGTCGCTCAGTACATCGACGCCGAGCTCCTCGGCTCGTACGGCCAGGGCCGCAATATCCTTTGGCAGG
>DATEWO010000221.1:0-3514 GCA_035257925.1 Propionibacteriaceae bacterium
CGAGAATGCGTTGGGCAGCTTGGTCCGCGTCGATACCCACCGTTGTCAACGGCACCATCTGGAACTCTGCCTCTGGGACATCGTCGAAGCCGACAACCGATACGTCGCCGGGGATTTCCCGGCCAGCCTCGTGAAAAGCTCGCAGGATCCCCATTGCCATCTGGTCGTTGGCGGCGAACACTGCGGTGACATCGGCTCGGGCTGCCAGCTTGCGGCCTTGTTCGTACCCTGACGCCGCTGACCAGTCTCCGTAGAGCACGCGCGGCACGCGCCGACCGGCAGCGCGGAGAGCCGATCGCCAACCGTGGACGCGTTTCTGAGCCGCATCCCAATCCCGCGGCCCCGCCACATGCCATACGGTGCTGTGCCCCAACCCGAGGAGGTAGCCGGTCAGGTCGCGACAGGCCTCCTCCTGGTCGATGTCGACAACGGCTTGGCGCGGAACACCAGTAATCCACCCGGTGCTCGTCACCACGGGCAGCCCGGCAAGTTGCGCTGGCTCGAGATCGATGAGATGGGTGGGCACTTCCACGACCAGCCCCTCCACGCCCCGGCTCAGCAGCGTGCGGATTCCCTCAGCAACACTTCGTGCAGAAAGATCAGGCACTGAGGCGAGTGCCAGCGTGTAACCCAGCCGCCGCGCCTCGTGCTCAACGGTGAAGATTCGTCGCGACGGGCCGTAAAGCCGCGTTCCGAGCGCCAGCACACCGATTGTGTGGCTGCGCTCTCGCCGTAAGGCCTGCGCAGCGGCGTTCGGACGATAACCCAGCTCCTCGATTGCTCGATTCACCCGTTCGCGTACATCGGGACGTACATAGGGCGCGCCGTTGACGACGCGCGAGACCGTTTTCTGTGACACGCCCGCCGCGCGGGCGACATCGAACATGACGACGCCGCGGTGGCCCGCAGTGGATGATGCATCCGATAGAGCCATGGCGGTCCTTCTGACTACGTAGTCAGGACTATCGCTAAGTAGCCAACCATGCGCGAAAAGGGTTGTCAAGAGGCGTTACCGTCGTGGCTGCCCGTGACATCTCGAGAATCATTCCGTACCAACTTCGGCGCAGGGAGAACGAGTCAGCTGCCTCCGGTCAGCGGCTGAGCACCGCCTTCTCGGACTGAGCGAGAGGGCATGCTTGGCGCATGAGCTCCGCCGAGATTCACCGCGAGCCCTTCATCCATCTCGTCGATCTCGGGTACGACCGAGCCCTCATCGCGTGGGGCGCGTTCTACTTCGAGCGTACGGAGCTCAACCGTTGGGAGATCGTCGACGACGAGCAGCTCCCAACCAAGGTGGGCCGACGCACGTGCATCGGGGCGACGGCCGAGCCGTTCGGCCACGCGACTGTCCAGGTCCTCACGACAGACGGAAAGGTCGCGGCTGAGGTCTCCACCGACGAGCGCGCGTGGGTGTGGGTGGAGGGTCTCGAACCTGAGACGGACTATCGCTACCGCGTCGAGGTCGACGGTGAGGAGTGGGCCGCCGGGGAGCTGTGGGACTGGGTCCCCAGTGACCGCGGCGGCTATGACCTCGCCCCTGCCGGGCGGAGCTACGACCTGCAGTTTCGTACCTGGCCGCACCCCGACCATCCCACGCCGCCGGTCCGCTTCGTGGCCATGGGCGACTACGGAGTTGGGATGCGGGCCGACGCGGAGTCCAGCCGCCGCCAGCGGCGCATCGCCGACGTGCTCGAACGGCTCGTCGCTGACCATGACGTCCGCTTCGTCCTGTCGCTCGGCGACAACATCTACCAGGGTGAGCAGGGACGCGTGGACCAGGAGGGCGGGGGAGAGGATGACGATTGGTACTCCAGCTTCTTCCAGCCCTACCGCCTTGCCATCGCCCGCGTACCGATCTTCCCGGCCATCGGCAACCACGACAGCGCCGACACTGAGGGCAGTGACGATCGTGCCCAGATGGAGGACAACTTTCACATCCACGAACGCTTCCATCACGGCCTCGAGACGGCATCCGTTATGCCCGGACTGTTCTACCGACTGCGGTACGGCACCGGTCTCGAACTCGCCTGTCTCGACACCTCGCTCGACACCGAGCAGGAGGAGATCCACCGCTACTTCCAGGCGCCCAAACACCAGGAGTGGCTGCGCTCCACCTTCGGCCGGCGCGGTGATCGCTGGCTGATCCCGTACTCCCACCATCCCGTCTATACGGCGGGTCCGAATCATGAGAACGATCAGGAGATGCAGGACGCACTCATGCCGTTCTTCGACGCCGCGGACGTACGCCTCGTCCTGGCCGGCCATGAACACAACTTCCAGGTCAGCGAGGTCGGCGGCCGGACGTATGTCGTGTCCGGCGCGGCGGGCCAGCTCGACGAGAGGGTGCCGGAGGGCTTCACCGACGCCTACACAACGGCCTGGGCGGCTCAGGCTCATCTTCTACTTATCGATATCGATGGACCCCGGGCGACGCTTACGCCGATCGCGGGTCTCCTCGACGACGGACGGCTGCACCTTATGACCGCACTTACGCCACATAATGAGCTCGTCGAGCCGCCCTTGAGGGTGCGGATCGATTGAGCGCAGTCAGCAGTACCGGGGAGGCGCTCGGCATGCCTCGCTGCCGTGAGGCGCTGGAGAATTTGAGACTGGCGAAGGCCAACTAAACTTCCATTGATTGTCTATCGGTCTCCCGCCCTGTGTCTGCGGACGTGATGTCATCGAGGTGACGCATGGTCATGCAGCGCCCGCGAGCCTGGACGCTCGCTGCAGACAACGCCGACGACGAAACAGTGGCGTTGCTAAGTCAGAAGTGAGGATCGTCAAGGACCAGCCATGACCGGTCATCAGTGGCTTGATGTGCTGATCGGCATCGCTATCGCCCTACTCCTGATTTTGCTGCTTTCGATTGCAGTGCTTGTCATGAGACGCCCCAAAGGCAACCTGGCGGCAGCGTACCGACGGTTTTCGTCGAGCGACGCCGTGCCCGGCCGGAAGCTGCGGCGAAGACTGCTGGTTCTCTCTGTACTCGTCATCCTTAACGTGGTCTGCTTGGGGCTCTTGCTGTCCCGAGCGCCAGGTGAGCAGGTGGTGGAGCCCGCCTCCACGCAGAGTGCGACCCCGGGCAAATTGTCATCGAGCGCCGGTCCGTCACAACCCTCCGAGCGGAGGTCGGCGACCTCAACCACGCCACCGGATCCGGGCGATAACACCGGCTCCGGTTCGTCGGAGCAGAAGATTATTCAGTTGGACGCGCCAGCTGAGTCCGCTAGGCCCTTCCAAACCGTTCGTATCCAAGGTACGTATCGCGGTGGAGCAGACGTCTTTTTGCGGGTGCAGCGCTGGGAAGGAGGCGAATGGGTGGCCTTCCCGTTACCGACCAAGACCGATCGGTCTGGCCGGTTCACCGCCTATGTGGAGTTAGGGCAGCCGGGTCGTTACCAGCTTCGGGTACTGGATCCCGAATCCGGGGTGACGTCTAAGCCTGTTGTGCTTGTGATCATGGGCTGACGGCGTCTGGTCATCAGCCATCAGGGCCCGTGCACCGCTTTCA
>DATEWO010000222.1:0-5522 GCA_035257925.1 Propionibacteriaceae bacterium
GGCGCCCTCGATCATCGGGTTGCCGTGGGGCCGGTTTGAGACCCTGCTGACGGCCAAGATCATTGAAGCTGACCCGAGGACGGCTGAGGAACAGGCCAAGATTTGGGAGGCGGAACGGTTCGTACGCAGTGGCCGCACCAACCAATCAGGGTTGAAGCTGTTGATCGCCAGAGCCAACGCCGGCGATGTCATCTGGTTCATGGCCGCGGTCAACCGGATCGCCGACATCCTCCGGCTGCAAGGCGACATGGAGTCAGTTGAGGTCCGCCGTTCGAAAGCAATCGGCATCTTGGCTCAGCCAGCCCTGGCCTTGCAGTTGGTGTGGGAATTTCGGAACGAGCAGCATTCCGCACCTGAACCGCAACAGGCAGAGGAGCCAATCGTCAATGAGCCGATCGGTCCCTTCGAGCAGTCCACTGCTCCGGTGCCGGAAGCGGTTCCTCCTGCTCAGGAGACTGGGCCGGCTGGCCGCGGATTAATCATCCGGCCGTCAGGAGTCGATGTCCGGAAACTCAAGCCGAAGGTTGTGCTGCATGTGCATCTCAGCCAAGAGGCCCTATCCGCCTTCACCGACGGTAAGCCAGGCATCATCGGCGGATCGGCCCGTCTGGAAGGAGTCGGGCCGATCACTCTAGGCCAAGTCCGCCGCTTTCTCGGCGACACCGATTGCGACATCAGTGTGCAGCCAGTGATCGATCCGGAAGACTCCCCGCCTGTAGATAGCTATGAAATTCCGCGGCGGATCCGGGAAGCCATGTTCTTGCGCATGCCAGCCAGCTGCTTTCCCTATTCGGCTGCAACCCGGCGAATGGATCTTGACCACACCAAGTCCTACATTCCGCCGGTGCGCGGTGGACCGCCCGGCCAGACTGGCGTGCACGGCCTCGGGCCGCTGATCCGTTTCGAGCATCGGCTCAAAACCCACAGCCGATGGCAGGTCCGACAACCCCAACCCGGGATGTGGGTCTGGCGATCACCACACAGGACCCACTATCTGGTGACCAACGCCGGAACCCACTACCTCGGCGAAGGGTCATTCGCCTGCCGACTGTGGAAAGCTGCCGCCAAGCTCGGCAGCGACGCCGACGCGGCTCCCTAAGAGCACGACCAGCGGTCGGTGTCATATAGCTCCCGCTCAAGTCTGTGGGGGATTGCGCCACAATTCAGTGCCATCCGGGAGGATGACAAGGTGCCTACCTACGTCGCCTTCCTGCGCGGTATCAACCTCGGGCCCAGCAACAAGATCTCCATGCCGGAGCTGCGAGCCATGGCGGAAGATCTCGGGTACACCGATGTCGCCACCTACATCAACAGCGGCAACTTGATCATCAGTTCGACCAAGAAGGCGCCGACCGTAGAGCGGGAAATCTCACACGCGATCAAGAAAACCTTCGGGCACTCAATCGATGTCACGGTACGTACGCCAGCGCAGCTGAAGAAGATCCTGGCCGAGAACCCTTATCCGGACGGCAATCCGAGCCAGGTCACGGTCGCCTTTCTGACGAAGACGCCAGCTGGGGATGCTCAGGACAAGGTGGCTGCAGTCGCCGCAGATCATGAACCATTCACCTTCGCCGGCCAACAGGTCTATGTGAATTACACGCACGGTCTCGGAAAGAGCAAGCTGGCGGAGAAGTTCAGCGCCATCATCGGCGTGAGCTCGACGGTCCGCACCATCCGGACGGTCGAGAAGGTGTTGGCGCTTTGCAGATGACACCGGGATCGGGATGTCAGAGGCGCGTCGCAAACTGGTGTGGGGAGATTGGACGACTAATGTAGGCGTCTGCTGAGCTTCCCCCTCGCGTCCGGCAGGAGCGCGTGCAGCACCGCGAGCTTCGGCTCGCGAAAAGATGTGTTCGATTTGGAGGTTGGTGCAGGTATGCCGGGAAGCACGCAACCTGGGGACGGCTCATTCGTCCACCTCCACGTGCACTCGGAGTATTCGATGCTCGATGGGGCGGCGCGAGTAGCCGACCTGTTCTCCGGCTGTGAGCAAATGGGTATGCCCGCCATCGCGATCACCGACCACGGCAACACCTTCGGGGCGTACGAGTTCTACAAGGCGTCCCGGTCCACAGCGGTGAAGCCGATCGTAGGCATCGAGGCCTATCTCACCCCGAAGACCCACCGATCCGAGCGCCGACGTGTCCTCTGGGGCGACGGTGGATCGGACGATGTTGGCGGTGGCGGCGCATTCACTCACCTGACGATCTGGGCAGAGAACACCCCCGGCATGCACAACCTGTTCCGGCTCAGCTCGCTCGCGTCGCTGGAGGGTTACTTCTACAAACCCCGTATCGATCGGGAACTGCTGTCCCGGCACGCGAGCGGACTGATCGCGACCACCGGCTGCCCAGGCGGAGAGGTGCAGACCTACCTGCGGCTGGGTCGCTACCACGACGCGGTTGCCAGTGCCGCAGAATTCCGAGATCTGTTCGGTGCTGGGAATTACTACGTGGAGTTGATGGACCACGGCATCACGATCGAGCGCCGGGTCCGCGAGGACCTCTTGAAAATCGCCCGAGAGCTCAAGCTGCCGCTGGTCGCCACCAACGATCTGCATTACGCCCAGCAATCCGACGCGGCGGCTCACGAGGTGTTGCTCTGCGTCCAGACCGGCTCGACCATGGCCGAAGGAAACCGTTTCAAGTTCGAAGGCGATAGCTATTACCTCAAGTCACCGGCCGAGATGCGCGCGCTGTTCGCAGAGCTGCCGGAGGCATGCGACAACACGCTGGCGATCGCCGAGCGGTGTGAGGTGGCATTTACCGAAGGCAATGGCACCTACATGCCGCGTTACCCCTGCCCGGAGGGGGAGACCGAGGATTCCTGGTTCGTGCATGAGGTCGAGGCCGGCTTGCATCGGCGCTATCCCGGCGGAATTCCCGACACGGTACGCAAGCAGGCCGAGTTCGAGACCAGCGTCATCATCTCGATGGGCTTCGCCGGGTACTTCCTGGTGGTTGCCGACTTCGTCAACTGGGCGAAAGAGCACGGCATCCGCGTCGGTCCCGGGCGTGGCTCTGGTCCCGGTTCGATCGCCGCATACGCGATGCGGATCACTGATCTCGATCCGCTCGTTCACGGCCTGATCTTCGAGCGTTTCCTCAATCCTGACCGAGTCTCGATGCCCGACTTCGACATCGATTTCGATGAGCGCCGACGCGGCGAGGTAATTCGCTACGTCAGCGATAAATACGGTGAGGACCGGGTAAGTCAGATCGTCACCTACGGGACGATCAAGGCCAAGCAAGCGGTGAAGGATGCCTCCCGTGTCTTGGGTTACCCATTCGGCATCGGCGAAAAGATCACCAAAGCGATGCCGCCGCCGGTGATGGGCAAGGACGTGCCGCTCGCCAAGCTCTTCGACCGTGACCATCCACGCTACGGCGAGGGTGGGGAGTTTCGGGCGCTTTACGAGGTCGACCCTGACGTCAAGACCGTGGTCGACACCGCAAAGGATCTGGAAGGGCTGAAGCGGCAGTGGGGTGTACATGCCGCCGGAGTGATCATGTCCAGCGCACCCTTGATGGACATCATCCCCATCATGCGCCGCGAGCAGGACGGCGCGATCATCACGCAGTTCGACTATCCGACCTGTGAGTCGCTGGGCCTGATCAAGATGGATTTTCTTGGCCTGCGCAACCTCACGGTGCTTGACGATGCGGTGGCCAACATCGCACTCAACCGCGGGTTCCAACTGGTGCTAGAGGACCTGCCGTTAGATGACGCGGCGACGTACGCCTTGCTCGGGCGGGGCGAGACGCTGGGGGTGTTTCAGCTTGACGGTGGGCCGATGCGATCGTTGCTGCGCCTCATGCGTCCGGACAACTTCGAGGACATCTCAGCGGTGCTCGCGCTCTACCGGCCGGGCCCCATGGGGGCAGACAGCCACACGAACTATGCGCTTCGCAAGAACCGGCGGCAGGAGATTACGCCGATTCACCCGGAGTTGGCCGAGCCGCTCGCCGAGATTCTTGACACGACTCACGGCCTGATCGTCTACCAGGAGCAGGTCATGGCGATCGCCCAAAAGGTGGCCGGCTTCACCCTCAGCCAGGCGGACAACATGCGCCGCGCCATGGGCAAGAAGAAAAAGGAGATCCTCGACGCCGAGTTCGTGCCGTTCTCCGCGGGGATGCAGGCAAACGGCTACTCACCCGCTGCGATCACCACCCTCTGGGACACTTTGGTTCCGTTCTCGGACTACGCCTTCAACAAGGCGCACACCGCAGCGTACGGAATGGTTTCGTACTGGACCGCCTACCTCAAGGCCAACTTCCCCGCCGAGTTCATGGCAGCGCTGCTCACCTCGGTAGCCGACGACAAAGACAAGATGGCGGTTTACCTCAATGAGTGCCGCCGGATGGGAATTCAGGTACTGCCGCCGGACGTCAACGAGTCGGTAGCCAACTTCACTCCGGTCGGTGCCGACATCCGCTTCGGCTTGACCGCGGTTCGTAACGTCGGGCACAACGTGGTGGACGGGATCGTCGCCGCCCGGGAGGCCAATGGCAAGGCAGTGAACTTCCATGGCTTCTTGGACCAGGTGCCGCTGGTGGTGTGCAACAAGCGCGTGATCGAGTCGTTGATCAAGGCGGGAGCCTTCGAGTCGATGGGGCATTCCCGGCGGGCCTTGATGGCCGTCTACGAGGCGGCGGTGGATGGCGTACTTGATCTCAAGCGGAACGAGGCCAATGGCCAGGATGATCTTTTCGGCGAGCTTGCCGAAACCGACCCGGTGTTGACAGGCAGCGTTCCCGACCTGCCCGACTGGGACAAGCGAACCAAGCTGGCATTCGAACGCGAGATGCTCGGCCTCTACGTCAGTGATCATCCGCTGCAGGGCTTGGAACACATCCTGAATGCGGAGCGCGACATCGGCATCGGCGAGCTGCTCGCCGAGGACGGTCCCCGGGAAAGCACCGTGACCATCGCTGGCATGATCACCAACATCACCCGCAAGACCACTCGGCGCGGCGACATCTGGGCGGTGATCACGGTCGAAGACCTGGAGGCGTCGATCGAAGTTCTGCTCTTCCCCAAGGCATACGAGATGGTGTCCACCGTGCTCGCCACCGATACCGTGGTCAAGATCAAGGGCAGGGTGAAGGTCGAGGATGATGTGGTGTCGCTGAATGCCTCCGAACTCAGCCTGCCTGACATCACTGGGGTAAGAAGCGAGCCGGTAGTCGTCACGTTGTCGGCGGCCCGGTGTACGCCACAGGTCGTGCAGCAGCTACGTGAGGTGCTCGCGGCACATCCTGGACTAACCGAGGTGCGACTGCGGCTCAAGTCCGCGGACAAGACGACAGTGATGAAACTCGACGAACGGCTGAGGGTGACTCCGTCACCGCCGCTGATGGCCGATCTCAAGGCTTTGCTGGGGCCGTCGTGTCTGGCGTCCTGAACGAATCACCCCCCACCCCGACCCGCCGTACCTGGAGGCTCGCCGGTCGATTGGGAGCCTTTGCGGCCGCTTCGCTCGGGTTGGGTGCTGTTGGCGGGGTGCTGTGGTGGCT
>DATEWO010000223.1:0-10919 GCA_035257925.1 Propionibacteriaceae bacterium
TGCCGCCACTGCCCTCGCGGCTCGCCTTATCCCGCGTACTCTCCGACGACGAACCGCGGGACGACGGTGCGCTGCTGGTTCCCATGGGACTGCTGGACAACCCAGCAAAGCAGCGGCAGCAGCCTTGGTTGCTCGACTTGAACAAGGGCGGCGGTCATATCGCGGTGCTGGGTGCACCTCAATCCGGCCGCAGCACCTTCTTGCGCACTATGGCAGCGTCAGTGGCACTGACCCGTACCCCGCGTCAGCTGAGCATGTACGGCATGGACCTGAGTGGCGGCGGGCTGCTGCGAATCGAAGGCTTTCCGCACGTCGGCGGTGTGGCGACCCGCTCGCATCGTGACCGTCTGCTGCGGCTCCTGGAGGAGCTGCTTGGCATGTTGGCGACGCGGGAGCGGGTGTTCCGGGAGTACGGGATCGACTCGCTGGCGTCCCTTCGGGCAGCGCACGCTGCCGGTCGGATACCCGAGCTGGTCTCTGCAGACGTCATTTTGCTGGTGGACGGTTTCGCCCAGCTGCGAACCGATTTCGAGGAACTCGAGGACAGCCTGGTCACGTTGCTGCAGCGCGGTGGCAGCTTCGGCATCCACGTCGTTTTGGCCATGACGCGCTGGAACGAGCTGCGGATGGCCCAGCAGCCGCTGATCGGCACCCGGCTGGAACTCAGGCTGAACGATCCTGCCGACTCGCTGATCGGGCGCAAGCTGTCGGCCACCATCCGGGCCGATCAGCCCGGGCGGCTGCTGACTGAGGAGAGCCTGTTCGCTCAGGTCGCGCTGCCAGTGCTGGACGATACCGAAGACGAGTCGATGGGAGAGGCGATCGAGGCCCTTGCAGCGCGTACCTCCGCAAGCTGGCAGGGACCTGCCGCGGCGCCGATCCGGTTGCTGCCGACCGACTTCTCGCCCGAAGAACTGCCTGATGCCTTGGACGAACCGGAGCTACTGCCCTTCGGTTTGCGCCAGGACACCATGGAGCCCGCCTTCCTGGAGCTGGGCGTACGCGACCAGCATCTGCTGGCCTTCGGCGACACGCGATCGGGCAAGACCACGCTGCTGCGCGGCATTGTCCGCAGCCTGCTGGAGCGGTTCAGTCCGGAGGAGCTGGTGCTCGCGGTCATGGACATCCGTGGCGACATCGTGCGCGAGGTACCCGAGGCGTACCTGGGCGGGCATGCTACGACGGCTGCGGAGGCGCGTTCGCTATCGGCGGCAATCGCTGCCGAGCTTCAGAAGCGGACCGTCGACCCGACTGCCAAGCTGGCTGGACCCCGGATCGTGGTGATCGTCGACGACTACGACATCTTGGCCTCCGGTGGCACCGAGCCGCTGAAGCCGCTGCTCCCGTACCTGCCGTCAGCTCGGGATCTCCGGCTGCACGTGCTGCTGACTCGACCGGTCGCCGGCTCGTCGCGAGCGATGTACGACGTGGCGCTGCAAACCATCCGCGACACCGGTGGCAGCTCGCTGGTCCTCTCCGGCGAGCGCAGCGAGGGCCAGATCCTGCCGCAGGTCTATGCCGAGCAGATGGTGCCAGGTCGGGGCCGCTTCGTACGCCGTGGCGAGCGTCCGCGCATCGTCCAGGTGGCCAACTTCGAAAGCAGTCAACATGCCGCGTGAGCTGTATCTGGTGACACCCGCTCCTGTGAACATCGAGTCCCTGGTCGCTGCTGCGGCCGTCGTTAATGATCAGCTGGGGGTGCGCGCACTTTATGGCGGCGCGGCGCTGCAGCTCGTCGATGACGCCGAAGTGGCTGTGCTGACGATCGAGAACTCCCGGCTGTTGCAGGACCCCGTCGACGCCAGCCTGGTGACAACTGGCCTCCAGTTCGGTGCTGCCGAGGTTTGGTGGACTGAGGCCGTCACGCCGTGGGGCTCTGATGGTGAGGCTGGAGTTGAGGTGGCGGCCGGGATCGCTCGGGTGCTGGGCGGCCAGCTGCGGGTCGAGGACGGAACATGACCAGCATCGGATCGCGCGCCGCCGTGCTGAGGAGGAGGGAGGGGACACGTTTTTCGTCCCCGAGTGAGGAGGAAGTAGGCGGCTGCACGGCGCGATCCGTGCGGAGCGAGCAAAGCGAGCGGAGCAATTAGGTGGCTCCGACAGTGCGACGAACCACCACGGTTCACGTCGCTGGGACCGCCGGCGGTGTCGGCACGACGACCGTCGCGGCGCTGCTGTTCGCCGCACTCAGCCAGGACGTACTCGGAGCGCCGCAACTCTACGACCATGCGGCAGGTGAGCTCGGCCTGCGGCTGCCCGAAGGTGACGAGGTGCGGCTGGTGCATCCCGGTCTTGCACTGCACGACTCTGGAGCTCACGCTGCAGCGGCCGTGGAGCGGCTCGCAGATCCGCACGCAGTGTTGGTGCTAGTCACGGCGGCGACGCCCGCTGGATGTGCTGCGGCTGACCGCGCGCTGGATGAGATCGTCTCTGCTCACGGTGTCAGCCAGCTGCGTCGGGTTCTGGTCGCGGTAGTCGGGGTGTTCGGCCGGCACCGGATTAGCCCGCAGCTGCGAGGCCTCGGGGATCGGGTGGGCTCTCGCAGCGTGATCTTGTTGCCGCAGGACCTGTCACTGGCGGCGGGCGGCCGGATCCCACTGGTCCGGCTGTCGACATACACGGTAGAGGCCCAGCGGCAGCTCGCGTCTGTGTTACGTGAGCGGCTCCGCTCGGGGAGCTCATGACTTGTCCGGATCTCCGAGCAACTTAGCGGCGTAGTCGGGCACGTAGTTGAAGTTCTCCCGAGGCGGCCGCTGATAGTCCGAGCTGGCAGTGAGCTGCTTAGGCAGCTCCACGTCAGGCGCAGGTACCTCGGTGTAGGGGATGCTCGACAGCAGATGCGCGATCACGTTGAGCCGCGCGTGCTTCTTGATGTCGGACTCCACCACAAACCATGGACTAGTCGGGGTATCAGTGTGGAGCATCATCTCGTCCTTGGCGCGGGAGTAATCCTCCCAGCGGTTGATCGACTCCACGTCCATGGGGCTCAGCTTCCAGCGCCGTACCGGATCGCGATGCCGGGACCGGAAGCGGCGCAGCTGCTCGCTATCGGAGACCGAGAACCAGTATTTGCGGAGCATAATGCCGTCGTCGATGAGCATCTGCTCGAAGATCGGCGTCTGCTGCAGGAAGCGGTCGTACTCCTGCGGCGTACAGAAACCCATCACCTTCTCCACGCCGGCCCGGTTGTACCAGGAGCGGTCGAAGAGCACGATCTCGCCCTTGCTGGGCAGGTGGGCGATGTAGCGCTGGTAGTACCACTGGCCGCGTTCCCGCTCTGATGGGGTTGGCAGCGCGACAATCCGGGCGACGCGCGGGCTCAGATACTCAGTGATCCGCTTGATCGCACCACCCTTGCCAGCCGCGTCCCGACCTTCGAAGATCACCAGGATGCGAGCTCCGGTCTGCCGCGTCCATTCCTGGAGTTTGACCAGCTCTGTCTGCATGTGGAAGATCTCAGCTGCGTACACATCATTGGAGACCTTTGGCAGCTTCTTGTGCTTCTTCGCCATGGGCCGACAGTAGTGCCGGTCCGCTCTAGGCGAACAGAAAATTCTGTTGGGAATGTCGGCGGCTGGTCATAACGTTGTCGGGTCTAATGGCCCTGGAACTTGAGTCCGGGGCCTGCGGTGGCGATGAGTTTGGCCGCAACCGTGAGTCTGACCTTGTGTACGGCACCTTATGAACAGTAGGGCCCCGTGCATTCCGTACGGCGCAGTCGTCGTACGCAGTGTCCAGCAACGTAAGGATTGGTCTGGTGTCCACCACAACCAGCCAGGAGGCCCTTGCCTCCCAGTCACGGCTGCCAGCGCGGGATCGCCAAGTCATTGCCATTCTGCTGGTCGCGGCATTTGTCGTGATCTTGAACGAGACGATCATGAGCGTGGCGCTGCCGCGGCTGATGGTCGATCTGGATATTTCCGCGCGTACGGTGCAGTGGCTGACGACCGCATTCATGCTGACCATGGCAGTGGTCATTCCGACAACGGGCTTCCTGCTGCAGCGGGTATCAACCCGCACAGTCTTCATGCTGGCGATGGGCCTGTTCTCGGCTGGGACGTTGCTCGCGGCGCTCTCTCCAGGCTTCTGGCTGCTGCTGCTGGCGCGCATTGTGCAGGCTTCGGGCACGGCCGTCATGATCCCGCTGCTGATGACGACCGTGCTGACGCTGGTTCCGGCCGACCGCCGTGGTGTCGTGATGGGAAACATCAGCATTGCCATCTCGGTGGCGCCAGCCATCGGTCCGACGCTATCTGGGTTGGTCCTGCAGTTCCTGTCATGGCGGTTCATGTTCGTACTGGTGCTGCCGATCGCGCTTGCTTCTTTGGTTTACGGCTCGCGCCGCCTGGTGAACGTCGGTCAGCCGGGCCATCAGAAACTCGACTTCCCCTCGGTGCTGCTCTCCATCCCCGCCTTCGGCGGCCTCGTCTACGGACTCAGCCAGCTAGGCCGCGGCGCATCAGGGCCAGAGGTTGCGATCGGCTTCATCACATTCGGCCTGGCCTGCATGCTGATCTTCGGATGGCGGCAGCTCCGACTGACCCGACGCGAGGGCAGCAGCCCACTGCTGGACCTGCGTCCCTTCGGCTATCCGATGTTCAGCCTGAGTCTTGCGCTGTTGTGCCTGGGGATGCTGGCACTGTTCGGCATGGTGATCTTGTTGCCGATCTATCTGCAGACGATCCGTGGGATCGGATCGCTTGCCACCGGCCTCTTGCTGCTGCCCGGTGGGCTGTTGATGGGCCTGGCCGGACCCACCGTGGGCAAGATCATTGACCGGTATGGCCCCCGGCTGTTGACCATCCCTGGCGCCGCGCTGCTGACCTTCACGCTGTGGCAGTTCAGCAAGGCCGATGCCAGCACACCGATCTGGATGCTGATCGGGGTGCACATGCTGCTGATGCTTGGACTCGCTTGCTTGTTCACACCCTCATTCACCGCAGGGTTGAATCCGCTGCCGCCGTACCTCTATTCACACGGCAGTGCCCTGTTGGGCACCCTGCAGCAGGTAGCGGGGGCGGCTGGAGCTGCGCTGCTGGTGGCGATCATGGCGAGTAGAACAGCAACCTTGACCGAAGCCGGGCTGCCGGAGCTGGCCGCGCTGAACGGAGGCATTCAGACTGCCTTCGGCGTCGCAGCATTGATCAGCATCGCGGCCTTGGTAATGGCGTTCTTCATTCGCAACACCAAACCGCCCATCGACGAGCAATCGACGGGGCACGAGCCTGGCGCGGATGAGGAGCCGGTCGCCGAGCAGCCGGCTTCGACCCGGTCCTGATGGTGCCATCCTCTCTCAGCGCACGACCTTGATGTTGAAGTCTGGCCGGCCGAGCAGACTGTAGATCCGTACCCACAGCGGAAGGTACATTTCCAGGCCGCGAGCCGCGGTGAGGTCTCCAAGATCGAATACATCGGTCCAGCCGAGATCCGCAGCCAAGGACGCCGCCGTCTGTCGCGCAGCCGGGTCATTGCCGGCCATGAAGATCGTGGAATCATCAGGAAGCCTGCGCGGGTTCACCATCACTTCGTTCGCCATGGTGTTGAACATCTTTACCAGCCGGACTTCTGGCAGTTCGCGCTGCAACTGCTCGGCGAGTGAATCGGTGTTGCTGACGAAGAGTGAGGGCGGGAACCCTTGTGAGAAGTCGAGCGGGTTTGAGGTATCGATAACCACCTTGCCGTTGAGTGCATCACCCACAGCCTGGAGTGCGGGCAACGCACCGGCGCCATTTGTCGCGTTGATGAACACCTCCGCATCAAGGTCCTGGTACGCCGCAAGCGGCAGGTCGACGCTGTCCCACTGCTCTCGTTGCTTGGTTTGCTCGGGGTCACGTGTGCCGATCACTACGCTGTGACCGACACCAGAGAAGGCCTTACCCAGTGCTGGTCCAACCGCGCCCGTTCCCAGAATGGCAAGCTGCATGCACACATCATCTCGAGTGCACGACTCAGTAAGCCGGAAATGCGCGCTGAGCCCTGCGACGAGCTCAGGACGGCGCCTGTCGAAGTGCGAACTCGTGCCCTTCGACATGCTCAGGGCACATGTGGGAGGAGCCAACGATGGATAGCAGGATCGCGGTGGTAACCGGTGGAGGAAGTGGAATCGGAGCAGCGGTCGCAACTGCGCTCGCAACTGATGGTTGGCTTGTCGTGCTCGCGGGCCGTCGCCCTGAGCCACTACATGAGCTCGCAGCTAAGCACCCGAACCTGCAGCTCGATCCCATCCCGACCGACGTAACCGACGAGGAATCGGTACGCCGCCTGTTCGGCACCACAGCTGCACGACACGGTCGAGTCGATCTGCTGTTCAACAACGCCGGCATGGGTGGGCCGCCGCACGAACTGGACGAGATTTCACTGGATGAGTGGCAGGCCGTCGTGAACCTCAATCTCACCGGCGCTTTCCTCTGCATCCGAGAGGCGTTCGGCATCATGCGCAGGCAGCAGCCGCAGGGAGGTCGCATCATCAACAATGGCTCAATCTCGGCGTATGCGCCGCGCCCCCGATCGATCGCCTACACCGCAACTAAACACGCCATTACCGGCCTTACCAAGTCGACCGCCCTCGACGGACGGCCCTATGACATTGCTTGTGGGCAGATCGATATCGGCAACGCCGCCACCGACATGACGACTGACATGGCTGAGGGTGTGTTACAGGCCGACGGCAGCCTGCGGACCGAACCGCGGATGCGAGTCGCGGATGTCGCGCGCGCCGTCGTCTACATGGCAGGCCTGCCACTGGACAGCAATGTCGCGACTATGACGGTGATGGCCACCAAGATGCCGTATCTGGGCCGTGGGTAGTCTCGCGCCCTTCGACAGGCTCAGGGCACATGCCGACAGGCTCAGCGCACATCCCAAGCTGCGCGCTGAGCTGGTCGAAGTGCGCGTTAGATTCTCTGGAGGTGGCTCATGATCTTCATCAAACAGTTCGGCGAGCTGGGCAGCAGCGACCTTGATCAGGCGGGCGGCAAGGCCGCCAATCTGGGTGAGTTGACGCGTGCCGGCCTTCCAGTGCCATCTGGTTTCGTGGTCACCACTGAGGCATACCGGGCCTACGTCGCAGAGCGCCAGCTGAATGACAAGATCACAACGCTCGCGGCTCCGAGGGAGGATCCGGCTGGATTCGACGACGCCTCGGCACAGATCAGAGCCCTCTTCAGCGATGAGATCACCGACACTCTCCGGACGGAGGTCGCTGAGGCGTATGCAACCCTCGGCGAGGACGTACCGGTGGCGGTCCGCTCCTCGGCGACTGCCGAAGATCTCCCAGAGGCGAGCTTCGCCGGGCAGCAGGACACGTACCTGAATGTCCGTGGCCTGGAGGATCTGTTGGTGGCGGTCCGCGACTGTTGGGCCTCCCTCTGGACAGCGCGCGCGATGGCCTACCGGGCGCGTCAGGGCATCGATCCGGCCACCGTCAGCCTCGCGGTCGTCGTCCAGCAGATGGTCGAAGCCGAGTCCGCCGGGGTCATGTTCACCGCCAACCCGAGCAATGGCCGCCGCGACGAGACAGTGATCAGCGCCGCCTGGGGCCTCGGGGAGTCCGTGGTCAGTGGAGCGGTCAACACCGACAACATCGTGCTGCGCACGCCGGACGGCAACGTCCTGTCCAATGAGATCGCCGACAAAGCCGTGATGACTGTCTACGCCGTGCAGCGCACCCAAGAGCGGCCGGTGCCCGCGGACCAGCGCAAACGCCCCGTGCTAAGCGAAGCCGAAGCCGCCGAGCTGGCCGAGTACGGAACCCGCATCGAGAATCACTACGGGGCACCCCAAGACATCGAGTGGGCACGCAAGGACGGGAAGTTCTGGATTCTGCAAGCCAGGCCGATTACCGCGCTGCCCGAGCCTGAAGCTCCCGTCCCGACGGACTGGACCGTGCCCGAGCCAACGGCCATGTACGTCCGGGCCAGCATTGTCGAGCAGCTACCTGACCCGCTTTCGCCGTTGTTCGCCGACATGATCGACGGCGCGGTCACCCGCTCGCTGCAGAGCCTGTTCCAAGAGTTCCTGCAGGAGGAGGTCGTCAGGGAGAGTGACGTCAGCCTGACGACGGTCAACGGGTACGCCTATTACCGCTACAGCCGTTCCGGCATGGGCCGGATCATGTGGAAGAGCCCGCCGGCCTTTCGGATGCTGTTCAGTGGGGGAACACAAGATCGCTGGCGCAGCTACTCCCATCCGCGTTATCGCCGGATTGTCGGTGACTGGACCGCGCGGAACATCAGCGAACTGAGCACCGATGAACTGCTGGCCGGAGCGCAGGAACTGGTAGATGCGGCCGCCGAGTACTACACCGCAGTACAGACGATCATCCCGGTCGCGGCTACCAGCGAGGTGCTGTTCACCTGGTTCTACGACTCGGTGGTCCGGACCAAGGACGATCCGCCCGCCCCGGTATTCCTGCTCGGCTACGACAGCGCGCCGATCAGAGCCGAGAAGTCGCTCTACGACCTTGCCACCTGGACGCGTGGCCATCCATTTCTGACGGAGTCGCTACTGGCGCTGCCGCCGCAGAACTTCCTTGAGGGGGCGGCTGAGTCGGAGGATCCACTGTGGCATGAATGGCACACGCGCTTCCAGGCCCATCTCGCCACGTACGGGCATGTGGTCTACAACCTCGACTTCATCAATCCGGTGCCCGCCGATGATCCCGTCCCGCTGCTGGAAACCTTGCGGTTCTTCGTCAGTGGCAAGGGCGTCAATCCCTACGAGCGGCAGCAACGCTCCTCGACCCGCCGGGAGGAGGCAACGGCGGCCGTGCTGGCACGGCTGGACCCGGTGCGCGCCAGGCCATTTCGCAGACTGCTGCACTGGGCGCAGCGCGTGGCGCCGGTACGCGAGGACGCGCTGGCCGACGTTGGGCTGGCCTGGCCCCAGCTTCGCCGCATGCTCGCCGAGATCGGTCGACGTCTCCAGCAGGCAGGCGTGATCGACGAGCCTGGCGACGTGTACTGGTTGCGCCTCAAGGAGATCGAGGACGGCGTTGGCAACCTCGCCGATCGGGTTGAGCAACGCAAACAGCTGTGGCGCGGGCAACTGCGGGCGACGCCGCCACAACTGCTGCCCAAGGGCGGCTGGGGCGACATGTTCCGCAACTGGATGCCCGCGGCATCGGAGGAGCAGACCGGCGACCTGATCAAGGGCACCGGGGCGAGTGCCGGCACCATCACCGCGACCGCTCGGGTGCTGGGCGGACCTCAGGACTTCGGGTCGATGCAGCCTGGTGATGTGCTGGTGGCGAGCATCACCACACCCGCATGGACCTCGCTCTTTGCCATGGCATCTGCGGTCGTCACCGACATTGGAGGCCCGCTCAGCCACAGTTCGATCGTGGCGCGCGAGTACGGCATTCCTGCTGTGCTGGGAACGGCCGTCGCGACCCGACGGATCCGCAGCGGTCAGCTGATCAAGGTGGACGGCGATGCGGGCACGGTCAGGCTGCTTGACGGCAAGGACCCCGAGGAGATTGAGCCGGCGACCAAGAGCTCGCCACGCCGCAAGATCATCGCTGGCAGTGCTGGCGTCGCCGCGGCGGCTGGGCTGACCGCATGGCTGGTGCGACGGGCCAAATCGCGGCGAACGGCTTAACTAGCTAGTCTTCAATTCGGCGACTTCCAACTCGTTGACTATGCGCTTGGCGATCTCCAAAGAGGCGGTAGCTGCTGGCGATGGCGCGTTCAGTACGTGCACTTGGCGGGGCGCCCGCTGGTAGTAGAAGTCATCGACCAGTCTTCCGTCGCGGCGCAGCGCCTGGGCACGTACGCCGGCATGCGTAGGCAGCAGACAACCGTCAGGAAGATCAGGAACGAGTTCTCGCAGGCTGGCCAGGAACCGCTTCTTTGACAGCGATCTCGCCGCCTCTTCGACTCCGGTACGCCAGTACCGCTTGCCCAACCTCCACAGGCCTGGCCAACGGAGGCTGTCAGCCAGATCACGAGGATTGATCTTCAGCTTGGTGTAGCCCTCTCGAGCCAACGCAAAGATCGCGTTCGGGCCGGCGTGGATCGATCCGTTGATCATCCGGGTCAGATGTACCCCGAGAAACGGGAACGACGGGTCGGGCACGGGATAGATCAGCCCTTTCACCAGGTACGACGCCTCCGGTGTCAGCTCGTAGTACTCGCCGCGGAAGGGGATGATCCGTACGTCGGGGTTCAGTCCGGCAAGTCGAGCCAGCCGATCGCTGTGCAGTCCGGCACAGTTGACGAACTGGTCCGCGCGAAACTCCTCAGTCTTGGTGGTGACCGTCACCGCATCGGAATGCGACACGATGCCGACGATCCGCTGGTTGACGCGGACTTCGCCGCCCGCCTGCTCGACGTGACGGCGGAGCGCACGGCACACCCCACGGAAGTCAACGATGCCCGTCGACTCGACGCGTACGGCGGACACCACGGAGATGTAAGGCTCGTACTCCTTGGCGCTCTCGGCGCTGATCATCCGGCACGGGACGCCGTTGGCCTGTCCGCGCCGATAGAGCTCCTGAAGGGCTGGCACTTGGGAGAGGTCAGTGGCCACGACGAGCTTGCCGCAGATGTCGACAAAGACCCCGTTATCTTCGGCGAAGCGTCGCATGGAGGCTGCCCCGGCCGTGCCCAGCGTGGCCTTGAGGCTGCCAGGTGTGTAGTAGAGCCCGGAGTGAATGACGCCGGAGTTGTTGCCGGTCTGATGCTGACCGGGGCTGGACTCCTTCTCGAGCACAGTTACTGAATGCCCGCGGCGCGTCAGCTCGAAGGCGGTCGCCAGCCCGACGATTCCTGCCCCAGCCACGATGACCTGGCTCCCCATTTGTCCATGTCTACCAGCGCTGGGCAGATCTTGTTGGTTTGGCGCTGACTCACCCTCAGGGAGTGATGTGTGGAGCGAACCGACTACGCGATACTCAGGCGATCCAACCCGGGACGGAGGTT
>DATEWO010000224.1:0-6092 GCA_035257925.1 Propionibacteriaceae bacterium
CGGCACTGGTCTTGACGGCTGTGATGAGAGACGTACGCCTCAGGGCCGGCTGCGGCACTGGTCTTGACGGCTGTGATGAGAGACGTACGCCTCAGGGCCGGCTGCGGCGCTGGTCTTGACGGCTGTGATGAGAGACGTACGCCTCAGGTGCCCAGGATGAAGCCCCCGCCATGTGACGGACTCTGACCAGCCGCAGGCGGGATCAGCGCAAGACGACCACCGGGCAGGCCGCGTGTGCGACGACGTGTTGGCTCACCGAGCCAAGCAGCATGCCTGCGAAGCCCCCGTGTCCGCGTGACCCGACCACGAGCAGGTCGGCGCTTTGGGACATGTCGATCAGCACTTTGGCTGGGCTTCCTTTCGAAATCGAGATCCGCACGTCCACCTCTGGTGTGCGAGGCTCGAGGTCCTCTGTGAGCCGCTCGAGCACCTCTCGGGCGTCACGCTCCGGCTGGCTCTCATAGCCTTCGGGAGGCATCGACCCGTACCCTGGGCCCAATGGCAATGTCGGCGGGTGCCAGGTCGAGACGGCGACAAGGGCGGCACCATGGTGCGCTGCCTCGTTGTAAGCCCACTCGAGAGCAGCTCGACTGCTCTCGGACCCGTCCACTCCGACGACGATCTGCTTGATCTCGTTCATGATCCTCACACCTTCTGGTCGAGATCCGAGGTCTGAATGACGACCACATCGCAGTAGGCGTTCTTCAGGATCTCGCGGGGCACTGATCCCAGCGCCTCGCCCTCGTGCGAGCCTAGACCGCGGTTACCTACGACGATCAGGCTGCCGTGATCCCTATGCGCAACCTCTAGCAGCGCATCCACGGGGTCGCCGGCGACGATGTCCTGCTCGACTGAGCGAACCCGATCCGAGGTCAGGTCAGCCACCGTCCGGTGCATGGCGTCCCTTGCCGCCTCCTTGCCGTACAGCCGCTGGCGGCCGCCCACCAGGCTCCCTTGCTCGGGTTGCTCTCCCGGCTCGTAAGCGGTGACCACGACCACGCTGGCCTCGCCGGCAGCCGCGATTTCGTGCGCCCTGCGTACGGCTTGCATCGCGGACGGAGACCCGTCCGAGCCGACGACCACGCGGTCATAGGCTGTGATGTGGCGGTGCGCGCCGAGCGGCATGACAGGAGAATCCTCATCCGAATGCGGCGGGTTGACCCACAGCATGGCAATGGCGGCGCAGCCGAGCAACGCTCCGGCAACCAGCATCGCGTTGGTGCCCTTACTGTCCAACAAGTTCTCGAAGATCCAGCCGAACGTGAGCGTCTGGATCAGCATCGGGACCACGATCATCATGTTCAAGATCCCCATGTACACGCCGGTCTTTTCCCTGGGAACCATGCTCGCGACCATCAGATAAGGCACGCCCACCATGCTGGCCCAGGCAATGCCCAGGCCGATCATGGGGACGAGGGTCAGCCACTGGCTGGTGATCTGCGACAGCGCGGCCAACGACACTGCGACCAAGGCCAGGCAACCGGCATGTACTGCCTTGCCGCCGAAACGGACGCACAACGGCAACAAGAACAAGGCGGAGATCATCGTGACGAAGTTGTACGTACCGTTCATCAGGCCACTCCAGCCGGCCGCCTCCTCGTACTCCGGCGCGTCCGGGGTCGCGTTCCAGACCGACTCAACGATGCTGACGCTCACGTACTGCCAGTAGATGAACATCGCGTACCACTGGAACAAGAAGGCCAGACCGATCTTGTGCATGCCGATCGGCATCACCTTCACTGCCTCGGCGATCTCGCGCACCGTGGCGCCGGGCGCCTTGGACGACGACCGGATGTGCGCCAGTTCTTCGTCGGACGGCGGGATCTCCTTGGTGCGAATCATGGCGAGGCCGACCGTGACGATGGCGCAGACCGCACCGAACCAGAAAACCACGAACACCCAGGTGGGAATGCCAGCCTCGGAGGAGCCGGTGAGGAGCTTCTGGAAGATGAACAGCGACACGTTCGCCAGCACCGCCCCGGCACCGGTGAACATGCTCTGGATCAGGAAGCCGCGGGCGATCTGCGACTTTCGCAGCCGGTCGGAGATCAATGCCCGGTAGGGCTCCATCGAGGTGTTGTTCCCGGCATCCACCAGCCAGAGGCAGATCACGGCCATCCACAGCGCGGTCACCAGCGGGAAGAGGAACAATATGAGGATCATGACCACGGCGCCGCCGAGTATGTACGGCTTGCGCTTTCCCAACCGGGTCCACGTCTTGTCGCTCATCGCGCCGATAAAAGGTTGGATCAACAAGCCGGTGATCGGGCCGGCGATGTTGAGGATCGGCAGGCTGTGCGCATCCGCCCCCAAGAACAAGAAGATGGGGTTCACTGCGCTCTGGGTGAGCCCGAAGCTGAACTGCACGCCGAAGAACCCGAGGTTCATCCAGGCCATGTTGCCGAACGTCATGAGGGGACGGCGTAAGTCGTCCTCCTCCACGCTGACTTCGGTGACTTCCGCCACGGTCGCTGTCATCGAAATCACTCCTTTGAGATCAGATGGAGCGCGGACTCAGGAGCCCTGCGTTCGCAGCGGTTTCCTTGAGGGTCGAACGCGTGTTTAGTTGGATGCGGCGCTTATTTGCGGCAAGTACCCATGCGGTCAAAATGCATGCAATTCATGGAATATCGGCTCGGCCACTGCTCTGTCAATGGCTGCGGATCCGGGCACGCCATCGTTGTCTGGCTCTGCGTCCTTTGCTGACCCCCACCGAGCCGGCTTTCCTGCAGCCATGTTCATCAGCCGGGTGTCGGATAGCGGCGCGGGTCAGCCGTCCTCGCGCGGACGGAATGATCCGGCGAGCTCCGCGCGGGAGCGAAAAACCCGCTTCCGGTAGACGCTGCTGAGATGGTGTTCGACCGTCTTCGGGCTGAGGAACAGGGCCGCTCAGGGTATCAGGGAGCGCATGGTGGACCCTTCACCGAGTTCACCACAGGGCTCGGTTAGCTGCCGGTCGCTCAACCCGGGACGAGAATTCCGCGGCCCTGAAGGCGTCCGGCGTCGAGGTCGTTCATTGCGTCGTTGACAGCATCCAGCGGGTACGTCCGCGTGTGGAGCTCCACCTTTCCCTGCGCGGCCAGCACCATCAGCTCGGCGAGGTCGTTGTAGCTGCCGACCAGATTGCCGACGATGTTTCTCTCGCTCGAGATGATGTCGATGGCCGGGACGTTGATCGTGCCGCCGTACCCGATGATGTAATGCGAGCCGGCGCGGCTGGTCAGGTTCCAGCCCAGCGCTTCGGCGCCCTGCTCTGCGACGAAGTCGAAGACCACATCGGCGCCATTGCCGTCGGTCAGCTCGAGAACCTTCTCGGCCGTACGGTCGTCGGTCAGGACGGTGTGGTCCGCGCCGTACCCGCGGACCAGATCCAGCGCGGCCTGGTTGCGGTCGAGGACAATGATCGTGGCCGGGGTGAGTGCTTTAAGGGTTTGGACGCCGATGTGGCCGAGCCCGCCGGCGCCGATGACCAGCGCTGTCGTTCCCGGATACAGCAAAGGGACAGCCTTCTTCACCGCGTGATAGGCAGTCAGCCCTGCGTCGGCGAGTGCAGCCACGTCCGCCGGCTGGAGCGACGGGTCGAGTTTGACCACCGACCGAGCGCTGGTGAGCAAGTAGTCGGCCATGCCACCGTCGGTGCCGTCCACACCGGGGAACTTGCTGTTGGCACAGTGCATGTCGTCGCCGGCCCGGCAGTTGTGGCACAACCCGCAGGTCAGGTGCGGGTGCAAGATCACGCCGTCGCCGACGGCGACGTGGGAGACAGCTGAACCGACTTCGGTGACCCACCCTGCGTTCTCGTGGCCGAGGGTGAACGGCAGCTCGGGATGGGTCAGGTGCTCCCACTGGCCCTCGTAGATATGCAAGTCGGTACGGCACAATCCGGCAGCGCCGACACGCACCAGCACGTCGAGCGGGTCAGTCACCTTCGGCTCGGAAACCTCGTCCACAGACGGGCGTTCGTGGTATTTGTGCAGCCGTACTGCTTTCATCAGTGCTCGCCTCCTTCCGGGGCCGTGTTTATTCAGGTGTCAGAACCCGCCGCCAGCGCATAGTCAAGCTGATCCCACACCGACGCTGGGCATGATGTCCAGGACCACCATCTTCTCTACCTCGGCAGCATGGTCCAAGGAATGCCGGTGCGCCACCCGGCGTCCACGTCCGGAGCGACGACGTGTGGGCGCACGCTTTCGCGCTCATTGCGGGTCGTGCCGGAGGAGATCTATGGTGAGCGTGGAGGCTGAGATGCACGAGCTGGCGATCGCCGAGAGCCTCGTTGAGGCCGTGCAGGCCCGGACCGGAGGACAAACCGTCCGTTCGATCCGACTGCAAGTGGGACGGCTCTCCGGCGTAGTCCCGGATGCTCTGCTGTTCGCCTTCGAACTCGCCGCCCAGGGCACCCCGCTGGAAGATGCCCAGCTCCTGATCGATGAGCCGGCTGGTCGGTTGCACTGCCGGACGTGCCAGGTCGACCAGGGCAAGGATGACCTGATCCTGCTCTGCGAATGCGGCAGCGCGGATGTGGAGGTTACGGCAGGCCGAGAGCTTGCGCTGCTGAGTGTGGAAGTCGTTTAGCTATGTGTGCAACATGCGGGTGCGGGGCCGAGGAGGTCCAGGTCAGGCTGCTGGCCGACGGTCATCCCGATGATCATGACCAGCAGCATCACCTCGATCACGGCCACCACGAGCACCATAGCCAGCCCGAGCAGGACGGCTCTCTAGAGCATGATCACCACCATGCCGGCGGCCATGAACGCACCCACACCTTCAAGCTCGAGCAGGCGGTGCTGGCCAAAAACGACCATCTCGCAGAACACAATCGGAGCTGGCTGGCTAGCCGTGGGCTGACCGCGATCAATGTGATGAGCTCGCCGGGCGCCGGCAAGACCACGCTGCTGGAACGTACGATCATCGACTCCGGCCTGATCCTGAGCGTTATCGAGGGCGATCAGGAGACCACGGTCGACGCCGAACGGATCCGCGCCGCCGGTGCCCGTAGCGTCCAGGTCAATACCGGCGCCGGCTGCCACCTCGATGCCGGCATGGTCCGACGCGCCCTCGACCAGCTGCAGCCCCAGACCGGGGTGGTGGTGATCGAGAACGTCGGCAACCTCGTGTGCCCGGCGCTGTTCGATCTTGGCGAGGCCCGCAAGGTTGTGATCATCTCGGTGACCGAGGGTGACGACAAGCCGCTGAAGTACCCCCACATGTTCAGCGCCGCTGACCTGATCGTGATCAACAAGACCGACCTGCTGCCCCACGTCGAGTTCGACGTTGAGCGGTTGACCCGGGACGCCCGCAAGCTGCAACCAGGCGTTGAGGTGCTTGCCCTCTCGGCGCGGACCGGCGACAACATGGACGCCTGGTTCGGGTGGCTGAAAGTGCTGTCGACCGGATAAGTGTCTGGGTGGCGGTGCTGCCGGATATCGAGAGCAACTGACCGCCGCTGAGCTCTTGACTTTTCCCGGGCCGAAGTGCGGAGATGAGCACAAGGGTTGCGCAAGCGGGCCGACGGTCGGCTCCTGCACCTCAGGGGGCCAAAAGGTGCCTCCGGGAAGTGGGCAACGATGCCCGTCGCCGAAGCAGAACGGGTCAAACAGGCTCAAGCTGAAGACACCCTGATCCACGTGCTGTGGATCAACGCAGGACTCAGTTGCGACGGTGACTCCGTCGCACTGACCGCAGCCACCCAGCCGAGCATCGAAGAGATCGCCCTTGGCGCCCTACCGGGACTGCCCCAGATCGCGGTGCACTGGCCGTTGATCGACTTCGAGTGCGGACCCAACGGTGGTGCGGACGACTTCTTGGAATGGTTCTTCAAAGCCGACCGCGGGGAACTCGAACCCTTCGTACTCGTCGTCGAAGGTTCGATTCCTAACGAGAAGCTGCACGACGACGGCTACTGGTGCGGGTTCGGCAACAACCCGGCCACCGGGCAGCCCATGACCACCAGCGAGCGGCTGGACCGATTGGCGCCGAAGGCGACGGCCATCGTCGCGGCCGGAACCTGTGCGACCTACGGCGGGATCCACGCCATGGCGGGCAACCCGACCGGTGCCATGGGCGTACCGGACTACCTCGGCTGGGAGTGG
>DATEWO010000225.1:0-3350 GCA_035257925.1 Propionibacteriaceae bacterium
AGCTGGCAGGCTCACGCAGCGGCGATGGCGCAACCCGACCAGGCGCCGCACGACACGCCAGAGGTGAATGTAACGATCTGAGCGATGCAGTGCCGCCGGCAGCGCTGGCGTGTCCGGGTCCGCGGCTGCCTACGGTCGAATTTCAGCAGAAAGTTCGGGGCGTCACGCGGTGTGTACTGCCATATGTCCGCTCCACGTCGACCGGCTATCGAAGTCGTGTCGGATTGATGGGCTGGACATCAGCGAAATTTCCGCCGCGAGCTGAGCCACCATTCTTCGAGTAAGGCGGCGGCGCCGACGTGATCGAGCGGCCGGCGATGGCGGTTCCATAAGACTCGCTGGTCTATTGCCCGATGAAGGTCCGGCGCATCTCGGGTGCCCGCGCTCGTACACGAGTCGACGTCGTCGGACGTGCTGGCCAGCTCCAGCTAGGCTGCGCCGAGCCGCCGACCGCGGCAACGAGGATCGACTCGCGGCGGGATCACCCGCTGTCGTGAAGATCGCCTCGCCGGTCTGGCGATCCGCGTCTTCAATGGGCGCGTCGTCAGTGGATGCCTGACATGCTGGCCTCGTCTCGGACATGCAGCGAGGAGGGCCTGATAGATGACCTGGCTTGATCGTTGGAGCCAGCGTGGACTCGGCCGCGAGGGCGCCGAGCGGGTCAGCGCAGGCTGCTACGGATCTATCGTCGCCGCATCAACGTTGGCTGGCAGCGCGGCGGTACCGCCTGGGGAGTTGGCGTTGCTGGTGGTAGCGACGAATCTGGTCTACTTCAGCACCCATGTGTTCGCCTACTCCATCGGCGACCCCAACGTGGAAGGCAAGCATCTGCCCCAGGTCGCCGCCCACCACGCGCGGGTTGCCGCTCCAATGGTCAGCGCGGCGTTCCTTCCCCTCGTCGTTGTGCTGGTGTTGGAGTTCCTGGGCGCGAATCACCAGCGGGCCACCAGTGTCGGCGTGATCACGGCGGCCGGATTGTTAGTCGTTGTGGGACTTCCCGGCGCGTATCTGCATGGGGTGCGTGGTTGGGGACTGGTATTGCTCACCATCGTGATCTTGGCGATGACTGCGATGCTTGTCCTCGCGAAGCTTTGGCTCACGCATTGACCCGCCCTCTGGCAATCCGGGAGGTTGCGCGCACGTTGAGCGCTTATCGAGAGTCTGACCGACATCATCGTCGACGACGTGTCCTGCCAAACGCCAGCTCGGGGGCTTGGGCCGGTGGCGAGGCGTACGTCACTGCAGTGCGGACAACAGTCGCATCACGTTGTCGACATATCGCTTGGTACGAGGTCGCCGGGTCCACTCCTCGGCTGTGAGTTCGCGGCAGGTCGCTCGGTACTGGTCGGAGATCCGTTGCAGATCGGCGACGAAACTCGGATCGGTCCCCATCAGCGAGATCTCATAGTCCAGACCGAATGAGCGGTAGTCCATGTTGGACGAGCCGATCACCCCGGCGACGTCGTCGACGGTGAAGAACTTGGCGTGCAGCACCGTGGGCTGGGGGTAGAGGTAGATGCGGACGCCGGCGTTTAGCAGTTCTTCGTAGTAAGAGGACTGGGCGTGCTGCACGACGAACTGATCGGCCAACTCGGAGACGAAGAGCTCGACCGCGACGCCACGATAGGACGCGGTGGTGATCGCTTCCAGCAGCGATTCCTCCGGGACGAAGTAGGGACTGGTGAGGGAGAGACGGTGTTGAGATCGATGTACCAGGGCGGTGAAGAGTCGGAGATTGGGGATGGTCAGGTATCCCGGCCCGGACGGAAGCAGCTGCATTGGTTGCTCACCGACACTGTAGTCCTCGGGCGGAATGATCTCCTCCGGTAGGCGCTGACCGGTCTCGGTGTACCAGTCGAGGGCGAACACTGCGTCCAGCGAGGAGACGATCTGGCCGCTCAGTTTGATGTTGAGATCGTGCCACTTTCGACCGATCTTGATGTTCTTCGTTGCCAGATAACTGGCGTCGATCATGTTCTGGGAACCCATAAATCCGACCTGACCGTCGACCACGAGCAGCTTGCGGTGGTTTCGCAGGTCGGGTCGCCGCCAGCGGCCTTTGAGGGGATGGATCGGCATCATCTGGTACCACTCGATTCCCGCCGCGGTCATCCGCTTGTTCATCTGGCGGAAGCCGGGGTACTTCCGGGATCCGAGGTGGTCGTACAGGAGTCGCACCTTCACTCCGCGGCGAACCGCGTCGACCATAGCGCCGAAGAAGGCGTCGGTGGTGTGGTCCCAGGCCATGATGTAGATCTCGACGTGGACCCAACGCTGGGCCTCGCGGATGGCGGTGGTCATCGCCGCGATCGATGCGTCGTAGTCACCGAACAAACCGTGGCTCGTGCCGGTCATCATCGGCAAGGAAGTGAGGCGTCGGTTCAGCTGGACCATACTGCCCATCCCGATCGGCAGTTCGGAGTTGGTCGGCGGCAGATCGGCTGTGTGCTCCAGGATCACGTGGTTAGCCTGGATCTGGACCCGCTCCCGGCGACCACGCACAAACGGGCTGCCGATGAGCAAGAACAGGATCAGCCCGAACACTGGCGTGAGGGTGATTAGCAGCAGCCAGGCCAGCGAGGATGACGGTCGACGATTCCGCGGGATCGTGCCAAGCGCGATGATCTTGATCACCAGATCGATCAGGAGGACCGTCAGTGGAAGCCACTGGAGGACAATCGTCATTCCCACCACCTCGATCAGTCGTGCATGGGCCGCCGGCCGGTTCGTTGACAGGCCGCAATCTAGTCACCGGCGGACCGACGTGACGCTCGGTCCTGGTCGGCGTTGGCGACGACTCTCCTCGACGAGCCGCACACCGAAGGCCAGCTGCGGGTGCGTGCGCTCGACCCCGAGCTGGTGTGGCTCGCGCACGAGCACCAGCCGTGGCGACCCGGCACCGTCTGAGGCATCACGGCGGCGCTCTCTGAGTCGTCGAGTGGCATATAACGAGGAGTCGTGTCGAAGAAGACGACAATGATGGGCGCGGAACCCGGGAGGCCCAACGAGCTGTCCCCGATCATAAGGATCGATACAGCCCCCGTGCGACCCGTTCAAAGCGCGGCCGGCCGCAGCTTCATCGAGCCCGGCTCGCCGTGGCAGAATCCGTTCGTGGAGTCGTTCGGCTGCAGCGTCCGCGACGAGGTGCTCTCGGTCGAGGCATTCGACTCCGTGCTCGAGGCGCAACGGTCATCACTGATTTGAGAACCATCTGCAACCACCGGCGGCCACACAGCAGTCTAGGCTGGAGACTGCCGGCGGCCTATGCCGCTAGCCCGACCACGAACAAGTCGGAGAACCCGGCCCGACTCTCATGGCGGCCGGACCGACCAACGGGGCCGGTCAGGCGG
>DATEWO010000226.1:0-4188 GCA_035257925.1 Propionibacteriaceae bacterium
AATACCGCGCCTGCCGCTTCCAGTTGATCGGCTTGCCGACGTCGAGATCGCTGGCGTGCAGGAAGGAGCAGCGAGCCTCGATGATCCTGCCCAGGGCGCCGGACCGTACGTAGTTGACGGCCAGCTGCGCGCCCGGGAAAAACGGCATCTCGCTCGAGCACCGCACGAATGATTGCCGGTTGGCCGCTACGGCCGCCACGATGGCAGCTGCGGCGGACGCATCGATGCCGAACGGCTTTTCGGCGAGCAGGCTCTTGCCGGCCTGGATGGTGTCGACGTAGAGCTGTCGATGTAGGTCGTGACGTACCGCGACGTAAAGCACGTCAATCGCGTCATCGGCCAGTAGGTCGGCGTAGTCGGTCACCGTCCGCGTCACAGTGGGTATCTGGTCGAACCAGTCCAGGGCCGCCGGGTTGATGTCGCAGACCGCAGTGAGTTGTGGACGTACCGGATGATCGATCAGTGCTGGCCACCGCTGCAGAGCCGCGGCGATCTCCCGCCCCATCAGTCCGCCGCCCACGATGGCCACGTTCACGATCTTGGTCACTGCGCTTCCCCCACCAAGCGCAGGGCGTCGTCAACACTTGCCTTGTCGTGGAGCACCGCCATCAGCGCCCGGGTAATTCCGGACGGGTTCTCGTGCTGCACCACATTCCGGCCGTACACAATGCCGCGAGCGCCCTGGGAGAGCACCGCGGCCGTCCGCTCCAGCAAAGTGCGATCGTCGACCCGTCCGCCGCCGCGTACCAGGACAGGAACGTCGCCGGCGACCTCGATCACCTTGTGATAATCCTCGACATTGTCGGTTGGGTCGGCCTTGATCAGATCGGCACCCAGCTCGCGGGCCTGGCGGACTAGGGTCATGATCTTGTCGGTGTCCCCATCAACCATGTACCCGCCTCCCGCGGCGGCATTGTCCTGCATCACCAGCGGTTCGATCATCAGCGGCATGGCGTACTTGGTCGCCTCGGCCCGCAGGGCCATGATCGAGCAGATATTGGCCTCCCGGATCTCCGGGCGCCCCGGCAACTGCATGAGGTTGGCACAGATTGCAACCGCGTCGAGACGGACGGCCTCCTCGATCGCATTCGGGATGTGGTGGCTGAACAGGTGCTCATCCAGCGGGTTCCCGTAGACGTTCGCGACATCACTCCTCAAGACCAGGGCCGGCTTCTGCTTTCCCGGAACGGCCTGCAGGAGGCGGGCGTGGCCCAAAGTCAACTGCACGGCATCTGGATTCGCTGCTACCAAGGTGCGAATCACCGCATCCATATCCTCGATGCCGGTCAAGAAGGACCGTTCACCAAAGAAGCCATGGTCCACGGCCACGTCGAGCGCTCGCCCCGAGTGTGGGTTGAACAAGCGGTTCAAGCGATAAACAGACATATGTCTTGGCCTCCTCGCCCAGGTGACGCTCCAGCTCAAAGGTAAGGGCTGACAATGGCCAGCTTCCTACCCGCTGCGGGTGAGGCTCTTCGGCGGAGCGCTTCGCTAATGTCGTCGACAAGGCGTCCGCACGCGAGAACCAAGACCGGCGCCGCGAGTGGTCCACTGGAGATCGAAAGGCGATCCTGATCATGTCCCGGAAGCCGGTACCCCCGCTAGAACCGGGTTGGGTCATCGTCAACGGTTCGCCGATGTTCCATCGCTTCTCCCTTGACGCTGGCGATGCGGCTGATGCGATGGTGCATGTCCACGGATTTGGAATCTCAGGTACATACCTGGAGCCGACGGCGGCTCTTCTTGCCCCGCGCTTCCGTACGTTCGTACCCGATCTACCCGGGATGGGTCGCAGAGTCAGGCCTGAGGGGGGACTGGACCTACCCGGGCTTGCGAAAGCGCTGATGGCGTATTGCGACGCCGTCGGGGTCGAGCGCCCGATAGTTGTCGGAAACTCACTCGGTTGTCCGATCATCGTTGAGGTCGCGACCACGTTCCCTGATCGAATCGAGCGTGCCGTGTTGGTCTCCCCGGCTGGTGGCCCAAACAACCAACCACTCGGAAAGGCTATTGGACAAATGGCCATGGACGGGTTTCGTGAGCCGCCATCGATGTTGCCGATTGCAACTCGTGACTATCTTCGGTTCGGGGCACTTCGGAGCTTGTCGTTGTTCAGGGCGATGACCCGTTACCCGACGCTGGAACGTCTTCCGCATCTTGTTGCTCCGACGCTGGTGATCGCCGGTCTGCGTGATCCGCTTGTCCGGATTGCCAACGCCCCCCGTTTGGCGGTGATGCCGCACCTCGACATAGTCACCGTGCCCGGCGCGCACGCCCTCAACTACAGCGATCCGGAGCTGATCGCTGAGCTCATCGAGGCCTATATCGCCGGTGAGCCGCTCAGGACGCAGACCGGGCGGAGATCTGTCGTCGGGCACATAAGGGTTGAGAGCAGCTGAGTAGCTGCGGTTCCCGCCGACCAAGATCGTCGCAATCATGTGATTGAAGAGTTGGCACTTTGGTGGAGTGGGAAGGTGGTCTCCCGTGAACCTTGAGCAGGCCCTGGTCGACCTCGCCATTGTCAGCCTGCTCGCGGCGCTGGCCCCGATTGTGTCGGGCCTCCTCTTCCGGCGCGTGCCACAGGTGGTGATTTTCATCGTGGGCGGGATCCTGATCGGCCCGGAGGTCTTGGGATGGGCCGAGCCGGAGGGCCTCGAGCTGGTTTCTAGGGTGGGTCTCGGGTTCCTCTTCCTGCTGGCGGGTTACGAACTCGAGCTCGGGCTGTTCCGCGAGCGTGCCGGACGGCTGGCAATCAAAGCGTGGGTACTGACGGCGCTGGTCGCGATCGGCGTGACCGCCGCCTTGGCGTCGATGGGTTTCGTACGTGCGTTCGTGGCGATCGCGATCGGCCTGACCACGACCGCGCTGGGCACCTTGTTGCCCATTCTGCGGGACAACCAGATGCTGGATGGGCGGTTCGGTGGCTTCATCATGGCTGCCGGGGCGGTTGGGGAGTTCTTGCCCATCGTCGCCATCGCGATCTTCCTCAGTGCGAGCGGCGCGTTCCTTGGCTTGATCTCCCTTGTCGTCATTGCCGGGGTCGCGCTGTTGTTGACGTTCGTCCCGCGCCTGGTGCGTCACGCGAAGATCAGGAGCATCGTCGCGGAGGGTGAGCACGCGACATCGCAGACCACCCTTCGCTGGACCATTTTCCTGCTTTTCGCTCTGCTGGTGATCGCCGCGGATTTCGGGCTAGATGTGGTGCTTGGGGCCTTCCTCGCCGGTGTCGTTCTGCGCCGCTGGGCGCCAGGCGACGTGGATGCCCTGGAGGGCAAGCTCGACGCGGTGGGCTACGGCTTCTTTATCCCAGTCTTCTTCGTGACGTCGGGCATGAGCCTTGACCTTGAGTCGATCATCGAGTCACCGGCGCGGCTGGTCGTTTTCTTCGTCTTGTTCCTCGTCGTCCGTGGCCTCCCCGCACTGTTTTTCTATCGGCACGACCTGCCAATGCGTGGGCGGGTCCAGATGATGCTGCTCACTGCGACCGCCCTGCCGTTGCTGGTCGCGCTGGCCGAAATCGGTCTGGAATTGGGCACGATGCTGCCCGAGAATGCGGCTGCACTCGTCGGCGCGGGTGTGCTTTCCGTCATCGTGTTCCCGGCGGTCGCCGTCGGCCTCGGCCACTCCGGTGCGCGCCCACTCGTCTCCCCGGAGCGCGACGCCAGCAAGTAGTCGGATGCACCGTCATTCAGTGGCGAGGTGTTTCAGATCCTCGAGCAGCACCCACTCGTCGGCATTCGTGTGCATATCACCTCGGAGGATGAACGCGCCCAGCACTGTGTTGACAGGCAGAAGTTCGCCGATCGGGTCCTCCTCCGACCGGAAGAATTCCATGCTGGCAGCATCGGCGGCGTAGAACTCGGCATTCGTGACGTGCCAAGGGGTGCCCACCAGCTGGAGCACTTCGGCACCTGCAGCGCCGTTGGGTCCTGGCCCGATGCCTGGGAAGCGGCGCAGCGCCATCGTCGTAATGACATAGTCCTGTGGCTCGCCTGTTGGCGGGGGCAGCGGCAGGAGCAGGTTGTACGGCGGCGGCAGCTGAACCGTCTCGTCCGCGGGAAGGGGCACCGAGAACAACTTGCCGCCTTTGGTAAGGCTCGACGAAGCGAGATCGGTGAAGTTGGGATCGTCGGTCTTCTTCTGAATTGAGCCCCGAGCCATGTGGCTCAGGAACATATCGCCATAGTT
>DATEWO010000227.1:0-6018 GCA_035257925.1 Propionibacteriaceae bacterium
GCCGACCTGGTGCTGACATCCGACGTGCCCGAAGGTGCCGGTTTGTCTTCATCGGCCGCACTGGAATGTGCAGTGCTCACCGCTCTGGCTGACCTCAATGACCTCGACATTGCCGGACTGGAACGTGCCAAGCTCGCGAGGCGCGCGGAGAATGCCTTCGTCGGCGCCCCGACGGGCCTCATGGACCAAGCAGCCGCCACCTTGTGCACCGCCGGCCACGCGCTGTTCTTCGACTGCCGGACTGACGACGCTGAGCAGGTTCGATTCGACACAGCCAGCGCCGGCCTGGAAATCCTGGTGCTTGACACCAAGACACCCCATGCGCTGGTCGATAGCGAATACGCTGCCCGCCGAGCCAGCTGTGAGGAGGCCGCGCAGCTGCTCGGGGTGCCGGCGTTGCGAGACGTCACCGACCTGGACGCTGCTCTGAACCAGGTTCCCGATCCGGTCATCCAGCGCCGAGTACGCCATGTGGTAACGGAGAATGCTCGCGTGCTGGAGGCCGTCAAGGTGCTGCGGAATGGCAGAATCGCCGACCTGGCCCCGCTCCTGGACGCCTCGCATAGCTCGATGCGGGATGACTTTGAGATCACCGTGCCGCAGGTAGACCTTGCCGTTCAAACGGCTCGTACCTCCGGAGCCCTTGGCGCTCGGATGACTGGCGGCGGTTTTGGTGGCTGCATCATTGCACTGGTCCGGGCCGGCGAGGCCGAGAGGATCGGAGACAAGATCGCCCAGAGCTTCGCGGCCGCGGGATACGGTCCGCCGGTGCACTTCACGGCCGTTCCGTCTGCCGGCGCTGTGCGGCTTCGATGAGCTGCATCTCATCGTTTCAATCGGATTCCAAACAGACCGGCATCGATCAAACCCAATGGGCGCGTGGAAGGATTCACTTTGTCGTCAGGACCCATCCGCCGCACCAGAGCGGTGAAAAGCGAAATCAGCCCAGGCCCACACGGAGCTTGGGATTTGGAAGGAGCAGCACCTATGAATGTCCGGATCAAGTTGGGTGTGGCTGCGGCGTCGGTCGCCGCTTTGGCCTTGAGCGCATGTGGCTCGAGCTCACTGAGCGGCGAGCCCGGCGGTGAGAGTGCCCCCTCGGTCTCGGTCAGCGAGAACGTGGACCTTGCCAGCAAGCTGCCCGAGAGCATCAAGAGCGCGGGCGTGATCAAGATCGGCGTCGACGCCAGCTACGCTCCCAACGAGTTCCTGGCCGGCGACGGCAAGACCGTTCAGGGCATGGATGTCGACGTCTTCAATGCGGTCGCCGCCAAGTTCGGTGTCAAGACCGAGTGGAATCCCGCCGACTTCGGCAGCATCATCAACGGCGTCAATGGCAACAAGTACGACATGGGGATCTCGTCGTTCACCATCAATGACGAGCGCATGAAGCAGGTCAACATGGTCAGCTACTTCAAGGCCGGCACTCAGTGGGCTACCGCCACAGGTAACCCCAAGGGCGTCGACCCTGAGAATGCCTGCGGCAAGAACATCGCGGTTCAGAGCAACACAGTCCAAGAGGCCGAGGATCTGCCGGTGCGGCAGAAGAAGTGCGGCAGCAACAAGATCAACGTCTTGTCGTTCAAGGACCAGAGCCAGGCGACAGCCGCCGTGGTGAGTGGCAAGGCTGACGCCATGCTGGCCGACTCACCGGTTGTGGCGTACGCAGTGAAGCAGGCCGGCGGCAAGCTCGAGCCGCTGGGTGACATCTACGAGGCCGCGCCGTACGGTTATGTGCTGCCCAAGGACCAGACCGAGTTCGCAGAGGCTATCGTCGAGGCGCTCAAGGAAATCGAGAAGGACGGCACCTACAAGGCGGCGCTAGAGAAGTGGGGCGTTGAGCAAGGCGCAATCTCCGACTTCGCGGTAAACCCGACGCCATGACAACCACAACGGAAGCCCGGCCGGCAGTCAGCGATGACCGCCCCGGGCTGATCCACGCAAAGCCGGTCCGCCATCCCGGTCGCTGGGTCGCTATCGCCGTGATCGCGGTGCTGGCTCTGATGTTCTTGCACATGCTGATCTACAACCCGGCGTTCAACTGGCCGCTGGTGTTCCAGGCCATGAATCAGAGCCCGGTGATCGAGGGCTTCTGGAAGGGCACCATCCTCGTCACCATCCTGGCGATGATCTTCGGCGTCGCACTCGGGGTGGTGCTGGCGGTGATGCGGCTGTCCGACAACCCCGTCCTCAAGGGAGTGTCGTGGGTCTACACCTGGTTCTTCCGGGCCATCCCGCGCTACGTGCTGCTCACGATCATGGGGGCGCTCGGCGTCCTCTTCACAACGGGACTGGCTATCGGGGTGCCGTTCGACTGGAAGATCATCGAGTGGCTCGGTTTGTCTGGTGACTGGCGCATCGCCACCTTTGACGCCAACGCTATCTTCGTTGGCCTGGCCGGCGGTGTCATCGGGCTGGCCGCCTCCGAGGCCGCGTACATGGCCGAGATTGCGCGCGCCGGCATCCTCAGTGTGGACAAGGGTCAGATGGAGGCCGCGCAGGCACTCGGCATGAGCCGTGGCAAGGCGATGCGCCGGGTCGTGCTCCCCCAGGCGATGCGGGTGATCGTGCCGCCGACCGGCAATGAGACCATCGCCATGCTGAAGGACACCTCGCTGCTGCTGGCGATTCCGGTCACCACCGAGTTGTTCTTCCAGCTGCAGGCCATCGGCGCGCGTACCTTCCAGGTCTTCCCGATCCTGGTCGCGGCCACGCTCTATTACCTCATCGCCTCCAGCATCATGATGGTCGGTCAGGCCTACCTCGAGAAGAGGTTCGGCCGCGGCTTTGGCGTCCAGGTGAGCCCGGACACGGAGGAAGCGGCCAAGGGCCTGGCGATCGGAGGAGCGAAGTGACCGTCACAGCAACGGATTCAGAGCACCTCGTACGCGCCGTCAATGTCACCAAATCGTTCGGCAGCAACGAGGTGCTGAAAGGCATTGACCTCACCGTCGACACCAAGGAAGTGGTATGTCTGCTCGGCCCCAGCGGATCAGGCAAGACCACGTTCTTACGCCTGATCAACCAGATGGAGATCCTGACGGGAGGAAGGATCTGGGTGGGTGGCGAGTTGATCGGCATCGAGGACCGCAAGGGCAAGCTGCACATACGCAAGGACAAGGACATCGCACGGCAGCGGTCGCGGATTGGCATGGTCTTCCAGCGCTTCAACCTCTTCCCGCATATGACCGCCCTCGAGAATGTGATGGAAGCGCCGGTCAAGGTCAAGCGGCAGTCCAAGGCGGACGTCAAGAATGAGGCGCTCGAGCTGCTGGAGATGGTCGGCCTGGCAGATCGGGCCAGGTACTATCCGTCGCAGCTCTCTGGCGGGCAGCAGCAGCGGGTCGCCATCGCCCGAGCCTTGGCGATGAAGCCGGAGCTGATGCTCTTCGATGAGCCCACGTCGGCCCTCGACCCCGAGCTGGTGGGCGAGGTTCTCGGGGTCATGCGCAACCTTGCCGAAGAGGGTACGACCATGATCGTGGTTACCCACGAGATGGGCTTCGCGCGCGAGGTCGCCGATCGCGTGGTCTTCATGGATCAGGGCGTCGTCGTCGAGGAGGGCCCACCGAACCAGGTGCTCCTGAGCCCGAAGGAGGAGCGCACCAAGACATTCCTCCGACGGGTCAAGCAGCAAGCCGAGGCCGAGGCCGCGCACGACGAGGAACTCATCCACACCCTGGAAGTCATTGGCGACTAGTCGTCCAACTGCGTCTTATCGGCAGGCGGCCCGACGAAGACTGCGGTCGACCGAGGGTGCAGCACACCGACCAGAACGGCAATCGCTAATACGGCCAGGGCCACCGACACCCAGGTGGTCACACCTCCGCGGAAGCTCCAAGCAATCGGTAGCAAGATCAACTGAGTAGCGACCGCCGGGCCTCTGCTCCACCGCCTCCCAAGGAATACGCCTCGCGCCACGAGGAGCAGTAAGCCGCCGAAAGCGGCCATCAGGATCGCCACGCCAACCCCGACCGCAGCACGAGACATTCTGATCTGGCCGACGGAAATCGCTGCGTACCCGAATCCGACCAGTCCCTCAAGCGCAAGCAAGGCGGCCGCAACGACGATTGTCAAAGGCCGTCGCCCGTGTGGCTGTGCATGCGTCATGGCTGGTGTTTTGGGGCGAAAGACATGGGTACAACCGGTTGAAAGGACGGCAAAGGCCGTAACAGGACCGAAATGTGAGCCACCGAACGCTCGAAAGTCTTGTATTGCCTCTCAATACTTGAAAGTCTTGGGGAGCGCGAGTCAAGGCTCAGTGTAGAGGACTCGTGGCTTCCCCATCCTGCGGGGTCCTACGCCAGGGGCCCAGAGCAACCAGTAAGGAGTGTAACGCCAATGGATTGGCGCCACAGGGCCGCTTGCCTGGACGAGGACCCTGAGCTGTTCTTCCCGATTGGGAATACAGGCCCGGCTCTCCTCCAGATAGAAGAGGCCAAGCAAGTCTGCCGGCGATGCGAGGTCAGAGACGCATGCCTGCAATGGGCGCTGGAAGCTGGTCAGGATCATGGTGTCTGGGGCGGTCTCAGCGAAGATGAGCGGCGAGCGTTGAAGCGCCGCGCCGCACGAGCGCGTATCCGCACCGCATAACCCAAGGCTTCATTCAGTAGCAATGAACGCCGGGGAAGATCCCCCGGCGTTTTTGCACGCGCAGAGACCTTCAGTTCCCGAGCCTATGGGTCACGATATGCGACACCTGGTCCCAGACGAACGTGATACTGGTGGTGCCTGACGGGACACTGATGGGGATGTTACTGCCTCCAGCCGCTCCGCCAGCGCCGTAGTTAACAGCCCACGAGTCATCGATGGCCACCTTGTACTCATACTCACCCGCAGGAATCTGGAACGTGCCCTCCCACAAACCGTTGTTCGTGTTGAAGGTGAGGTGACTGGCTGCGCACGCCGGATCCCAGTCACCCGGGCAGCCAATCTCGGACTGCAGTGAGCCGGCGACCGTCACACTCTTCACCAGGGGCGTCGGCGCAGTTCGGGTGACCGTGCGAACGGGACTGATGACCCGAGTGCCATCGGGCTCCCGCAGGATCGCCCGATACTGGATCTGAGTGCCTACTGGCACCGTCGACAGATTGTCGTAGTAGGTGTACACCGGCGACGAGCTGTCGGTCTCCACCGTTACCCAGTCTGAGGTGCTGGACAGCCTCCGCTGAATCCGGACCACGTGGCTGGCCCGTTCGGGGTCCGCGCTCACCCGCACCTCGATCGTGCCGAACGCACCCGCATCTTCGGCCGGCAACACGATGGTCACCTTGGGCGGCGGAACCACCGCTTGCTGTGGTGCGCTGACTCGCTGATGACCGGCATTGTCGCGTACCACCGCACGGTAGGTCACCTGCTTTCCGTCCGGGATCGAGCTGACGTCGTGGAACACCCGGTAGGGCCTCGTGTCGTCGGTGCCAATGGATTTCCACTCGCCGTTGCCGACCTTGGCATAGAAGGTGACCTCATTGAAGGAGGAACCGCCGACGTTGGCCGACACCAGCATCCGCGAGTTGGTCTCGGTCGAGATCGTCGGATCGTCAAGTGAGATCCGCGGCGCTGCATCGGATCGCGGAATCCGCTGCGCGGACTCGTAAACCACGGCCGAGAGCGCCGGCACGGTAACCGTCAGCAGGCGGTTGCTGTTGGAAGTTAGCTGCTGCGGCCCGGAGCCGTACACCCGGACAAAGCTGCCGTTGCGTAGGTAGGTGGGGATCGCCGCGGTCTTCTCCGACTCGCTGTTGTTCAACGCCACCACATATTCGCGCTGTTGCCCGCGATACAGCCGGGAGAAGGCGTAGATCCCCGCTCCGTCGCTCGAGTAACGATCCTGATGCGCGCCATCGCGCAGTGCCGGATGCGCCTTGGTAAGAGCCGCAAGTTGGCGAATGCGTTGATACAGCTGGTGATCCGGATTGAAATTCTCCTTGGCGTGGGTGCTGTCGGTGCCAAGCAAATCGTCATCGATGTATTCCGGGACCTGGCTGGCGAACATCGTCTGCCTGGCCACCTGGTCAC
>DATEWO010000228.1:0-6038 GCA_035257925.1 Propionibacteriaceae bacterium
ACCCGATGCCCTACGCCTCGAGACGGCCCGCATTGATCACAGCGCTATGTGATCAGCGCGCGGGCCGCCTCCGCGATGCCATCCGGGGACATGCCATAGCGATCCAGCAGGAAGCCAGCCGAGCCGGTTGGTGCAAACTCCGGAACGCCTAGGATTTTGATCTTGACCGGGTGGTTCTGGACGACGGTTTCGGCGACGGCACCTCCCAACGCACCCGCAACAGTGGCTTCCTCGGCGGTGACAATGCCACGCGTTTCCCGGGCTGCCTCCAACACGGCATCAGTGTCCAGTGGTTTCACTGTGGGCATGGAGATCACTCGGGCGGAGATGCCTTGATCTTCGAGTTGTTCAGCGGCGACCAGGGCACGCCACAGCACGGTGCCATTGCTGATCAAGGTCACGTCGTCGCCGTCCCGGAGCGTCACCGCCTTGCCGGGGACGAATGTGTAGTCGTCGGGGTAGACCTCTGGCACGCTCATCCGGCTGACCCGAATGAACACTGGACCTTCAATCTCGGCTGCCCAGCGCATGGCCGCGGCCGTCTCGATCGGATCGGCCGGCACCACAATCGTGATGTTGTCGATGGCTCGCAGCCAGGCGATGTCCTCGATGGAGTGGTGGGTCGCGCCGAGCTCGCCGTACGCCATCCCCGGGCTCATGCCACACAACTTCACGTTGCGATTCGAATACGCCACGTCAGCTTTGATCTGTTCCAGGGCCCGGGCAGTGAGGAAGCAGGATGCCGCGGACACGAAAGCGATGCGGCCGCCATTTGCGAGTCCAGCGGCCACGCCAACCATGTCTTGCTCCGCGATACCGACGTTGATCAACCGATCAGGAAAGGCTCTCTTGAACGCGTCGAGCTTGCTAGAGCCAACAGAGTCGTTGACGACTCCCACGATGCGGTGGTTCTCGTGCGCCAGTTCGGCCAGGGTTTCGACATACGCGTTGCGACAGTCGAAGCGTGGCCTGTCAGCTATTGAGATCTTGGGAACCGTGTCGGTCATGCGGCACCTCCTTCGCGATCGACTCCGGCGAGCTCGTCGAGTGCCAACTCCAGCTGCTCTGCTGAGGGGACCTTGTGATGCCACGCAGTGTTGTTGCTCATGAACGAGATCGGGTGGCCCTTGTGCGTGTGTGCGATCACGAAGGTGGGCTTGCCCGGCCGGAACGGCACTGCCGACAGCACCTCCAGCAGCTCGCCATGATCATGACCGTTGACTTCGACGACAGCGAAGCCGAACGCCGTCGCCTTCTGATCAAGCGGTTCCAGATCGTTGGTCTCCCGAACTGTCGCTCCCTGCTGGAGCCGGTTGCGGTCCACGATCACGGTGAGCCGGTCCAACTCGTAATGGGATGCGGCCATCATGGCCTCCCAGTTGCTGCCCTCCTGCAGCTCACCGTCTCCAACGAGCACGTAGGTGCGGCGGCGGGAGACGTCCAGCTTGGCCGATAGGGCGTGGCCGACTGCGATCGGTAGGCCATGACCGAGTGGTCCGGTGTTTGCCTCGACGCCGCGGACATAGCTGCGGTTCGGGTGGCCGCTGAGCTTGGACAGTGGCTTGAGAAAGGTTGCCAGCTCCTGTACGGGCATGAACCCGAACGCAGCTAGCGTGGTGTAAAGGGCGCCGGCAATGTGGCCCTTGGAAAGGATGAATCGGTCCCGCTCCGGATCATCGACGGTCTCGAAGGTGATGTTGAGAACCGCGCCGTACAGCGTCGCGAGAATGTCGATGGCCGAGAGGTCGCCGCCGATGTGACCGGCTCCGGCGTAATGGACCAGCTTCAGATCTTGGATGCGGATTTGCCGCGCCGCCTCGGCAATGTGGGCGATCTGTTCGTCGCGATGGGCATGTGGGTGCAGCCGGTGGAAGACCGGCATGGTGATGTGCTCGATAGCAAGAGCTGTCATACGCCCACATCCTGACGCTCGGTCGTGCCGGCCATCGAGCTCAGCAGGACTTGCTGAATGAGCCGTTGGGCTCCGAGAGCGTCATGGGAGGCCTGCGCCTCGCGAAGCGCCTCCTCATCCAGAGCGTCCAAAGCTCCATGGAGTGCCTTGAGGAAGCGGATGGCTACCTTCGCGGCCTCCACACTGTCTTCCCGGAACGGGAACTGATCAAGCTGCCACACACCGTCCCAGTTGTTCTTCCGCAGCGTGTAGAAGAACTCGAACGTCTCCACCAGATGAACGGAGCCGACCACCATGTCGTCGTCCCAGCCGCGGAAGTTGTCGTTGACATCGATCGCGAACAGCCGGCCCGCGTCAATGCAGAGCTGTGCGGCGTCGGCCGGAGTCTCCAAGCCGTACATGGAATGTCCGAAGTCGAGCAGAATGCCGAGATTGTCCAACCCGACTTGCTGGATGCCCAGCAGGGTTCGGGCCGCGTTCGGAAAGATGATCTTGTTACGCGGCTCCCGTGGTTTGTATTCGATCACAAACTTGATCTCGGGATGGGCGCCGACGAGTTCGCGCAAGCCATCCACTGCCAGCTTCCAGATGTCGTGATAGTCCACCTGGAACGGATAGTCCCAGCCGTCCTGGCCGAACCAGAGCTTCACATAGTCACAGCCCAGTTCCTTGGCCAGTTCGGTCGCCTCATTCAGCAGCTTCAGCGCCTGGGATCGGACGGCCGGGTCCGGATTGGTGATCGATCCCTTGACGTAGTCACGGTTGTAGATCTCTGGCGTAATGGCGACGGCCCGAAGCTGGTTTCGCTCGAGCGCCGCCTTGACGTCGTCCAGCGTCCCCTCGAACCCGGCGAACGGCCAGTTCAGGTCGACAACCGACAGGTCACCAACCGCGCCGGCCTTATCGATCTGCTCCAGTAGCCCGACGGGCGGTCCGTAGCCCTCTGTGGCGTAACGATCCTTGTACGTGGCGAAGTGCCAGATCCCCGCGCCAAAAACCGGCATCTCACTCATGGTTGAAGACTCCAATCGATAGGCTGCGTCCAGATGATCATCGCTCAGCCCTTGGTGGCGCCTGCGGTCAGACCACCAACGATCCAGCGCTGCAGGAAGATGTAGGCGATCAAGATCGGTACGACAGCGATCAAGATGCCAGCCGCCAGTCCGGTGTTGTTATTAGAGAACTGGCCTTGGAAGTTCAGCAGCCCGACCGGAATGGTCTTGTTCGCGTCAGAACTCAACAAGATCAAAGCGAAGAGGAACTCGTTCCAGGTCGATACGGCGTCGAGGATGAACACAGTGACCAAGGCAGGTGTGGAAAGTGGCAGCACGATGGTGAAGAAGATCCGCCACGGGCCGGCGCCGTCCATCCTGGCTGCCTCGATGAGCTCGTCCGGCAGTTGCCGAAAGAATGACTGCAGAACGAGCACCTCGAACGGGATGCCGAACGCCAGGTAGGGCCCCACCAGACCAGGAACACTGTCAATGGCACCCATGGTGCGTAGCAGCACAAATACCGGCACGATCGTGATGTAGATCGGGATGGTCAGGCCCAGGAACACAGCGAACATGATCGCCGTCCCGAAACGAAGCCGAAGCTTCGCCAGCGCAAAGGCCAGCATGGCTGAGATCAATACGCCCAGCGGCACCTTCAAGATCAGCAGAAACATGCTGTTCTTATAGGTGGTGGCGAAGTTTCCAACCGCCCAAGCGTCGGCGAAGTTTTGCAGCGTCCACTCCTGCGGCCATGCCAACGGGCCAGTCGCTACGAAGTCCGAAAGCGGGCGCAAAGCGGTGATCACCAATAGCACCAGGGGCGAGATCCAAAATATGGCGACCAAGGTGAGGAGGATCGTCATGCCGATCCCGCCCTTCCGCTTGGGCTCGCGGCTCGGCTCTTCAGCTGGGGCGACGTGAGCGTCCGGCAGCGCCGCAACTGGGGCGACTTCAGCTGAACTACTCATGCTGCATGCTCCTTGGTCTGGGAACGGACGTACGGGATGCTGACGGCAATCGCAATGACCGTGATCACGACAGCGATCGCAGTGCCGTAACCGGCCTGGTAGTACTGGAAAACGTTGAAGTACATCCAGGTCCCCATCACTTGGGTGGCGGTGCCGGGTCCGCCATAGGTCATGGCGTAGATCAGATCGAACACCTTGAACGAGTCGATCAGCGACAGCGCGATGACGATGTAGTGCGCCGGTCGGAGGCTCGGCATCGTGATGTGCCAGAACTGCTGGGACCGAGTCGCGCCGTCAACCGTCGCGGCCTCGTACATCTCTTGGTTGATGCCCTGCAGAGCGGCTAGGTACAGCAGCATCGGGAAGCCCACCCGAAGCCAGATACCCGGCACCATCACCGCGGCCAATGCCGTCGAGTCCTGGCCAAGCCAGGGCTGTGCCAGGCTGCCCAGTCCGATCAATCTGAGGAATTCGTTGATTGCACCGTCCTGTGGGTTGTAGAGCCAGCCCCAGATCGAGGCGATCGCAACCAGTGGCAGCACGGCAGGTGCATAGAAAATCAGCCGCAAGACGGGCTTGCCGCGCACCTTGCCGTTCAACAGCATGGCCAGCGCCAGGCCGATGACAACCGGAAAGACGATGGTGACTACTGTCCAGATGACGTTGTTGATCAACGCCTGAATGACCACCGGGTCCTTCGGCATGTTGGTGTAATTTTCCAGCCCAACGACGTTGTAAGTGGGGCTTAGTCCATCCCAGTCGGTGAAGCTGAACCACAGCGATGTCAGCGCCGGGTATACAAGAAAGATCAAATAGACCGCTAGCGCAGGTAACGCGAACAGCCACGCGTGTATACCGCCGTACTTGCGGCGGGGCCGCCGGACGGCCGCAACATCGACCGCCGGCGCCTCAAGGGTTGCCGTACCCATCGGTTCGCTTAGTTCTTGGCCCAGGCAGAGACCGCATCCTGCATCTGCTTGGCAGCCTCCTCGGGGGTGATCTTGCCCTGAAGCAGGTCACTCTGGATGGAGAAGTACTGGTCGGCTACCTTCTTCGGGAACGCCTGGTCCTGGATGGTGTAGAACGGCTGCTTCCCCGGCCCCTGCGACCACTGATAGCCCAACGGCGCCGCCTTCGGATCAGGCTCTGCGCCTGCGACCGTTGACGCGCCCTCCTTGAGCGCTTTCTGAGTTTCCGGCTGGACGATGTAGTCGATCAGCTCGGCAGATTTGTCCGGATTGCCGGACTTCGCATTGATCATGTAACCCTCGACGAAGCCCGAGTGTCGCTGAGGCGTGTGGCCGGTCGGCAGCTGGAAGACACCGTAGTCGGCAGAATCCTTGTTGGCCGTCTGGATGGCCCCCGCCTCGGTCCATTGTCCGGTGACGGTGTAAGCCGTCTTGCCCGAAACGTAATCGGCCTCGACCTCGGTGGGGTCGAGACCGAGGGCCCCCTCCGGAATCCACTTCTTGTCCTGCCACTTCTTGAAGTTGGTGAAAGCGGCCACGACTTCGGGACGGTCCCAAGTCTCCTCCCCGGTAAGCAGCTTGTCGTGTAGCTCAGGCCCTGCTGATGTCTCTAACAAGTACTCGTAGAGCCGCATGATGTGCCAGCCATACTTGCCTCCTGTCGCGCATGGGGTGATCCCAGCGGACAGCAGCTTGTCGTTCGCCTCTTCCAGCTCGGCGTAGCTCGCCGGGTCGGCCGTAATGCCCGCCTTCTTGAACGCGGCTTGGTTGAACCAGCAGCCGATCCCACGCGCGGTGAAGGGCACCCCGGCTTTCACCCCTTCAAAGGTCATACCCTCGATCGCTAGCGTGTTGATCCTGGAGTCCCAACCGAATTTCTGGTAGTACGGCGTGAGGTCCATGGCCTGCTTTGCCGTGACGAATGGGGCTCCTATCTGTCCGCCCCAGATGCGCCAAACGTCAGGCCCCTTGCCACCAAGCAGCTCGGTACGCAGCTTGTCGGGATAGACGGCGGCACCCGAGCCAGGCAGACTGTCGACCGTCGTCGTCGTGCCCGCTTGGGCATCGAACTTGGCGATTTGTTCCTTGAAGAGGTCAATGGTTTCATCACCCTCGTAAGTGAACAGGCGCAGGTCGTTGGAGGCGGGGGCGGATGCGCCGCCTCCGGCAGGCGCGGGCGCGGTGCCGCCGCCGG
>DATEWO010000229.1:0-7533 GCA_035257925.1 Propionibacteriaceae bacterium
CGATTCGGCGAGGCCGCCCACGATGGTGTGGTTTTCCAGCGTGACGATAAGCCGGTCCGCGTCGGCGGCGGCCCTCAGGATCGCTTGTGTGTCGAGGGGTTTGATGGTGGGCACGTGCAGCACCGCTACGTCGACGTGATCGGTCTCGAGCCGCTCAGCTGCGGTCAGCGCCCGCATGGTCATCAACCCTGTGGAGATGAGTACCACGTCGCGGCCGGTGCGGAGTTCGGCGGCCTTGCCGAGTTCGAAGTGGTAGTCGTACTCGTCGAGCACGGTGGGTACCTTGCCGCGTAGTAGCCGCATGTACGTAGGTCCGGGATGTGCGGCCAGCGCCGGCACAGCCTGTTCGATGTCTACCGAGTCACACGGATCAACGATGGTTAGGTTCGGCATGCCGCGCAGAATGGCCAGATCCTCGGTCGCCTGGTGACTGGGACCGTATCCGGTCGTCAGCCCCGGCAGCCCGCCAACGACATTGACATTGAGCGCCGGCTCGGCAATGTCCAGGCAAAGGAAGTCGTACGCGCGGCGGGTCGCGAACACCGCGTACGTGGACGCAAACGGCACTAGGCCCACTTCGGCCATCCCGGCAGCGGCGCCAAGCATCGCCTGTTCGGCCATGCCTGTCTGGAAGAACCGATCCGGATGCGCGTCGCGGAAGATGTGCATGTCGGTGTACTTGGCCAGATCAGCGGAGAGACCGACGATCTCGGGGCGTTCGTCGGCCAGCCGGGCGAGGGCGTGGCCGAACGGGGCGCTGGTTGTCTTCTGACCCGGGTCGGCGAACGAAGCGATCATCGCCGATGTGGTGAGCTTGGGGGTGGTGGTTTGGGTGTTCATCCGCGGAGGCCTTCCTCGAGCTGGTCGCGAGCGGTCTGCCATTCGTCAGCCTCCACGCGCATGAAGTGCGCCTTCTCCCGACTTTCCAGCAGCGGTACGCCGCAGCCGATGCGGGTGTCGCAGATCAGCACCGACGGTGAGCCGGATTGCGCTTTCAGCTCCTCGAAGCCCTCCAGGAGTGCCTCGATGTCGTTGCCGTCGACGCGTACCGCGTGCCAGCCGAATGCTTGCCACTTGTCGGTAATGGGTTCGGTGCGCAACACGTCGACGGTGGGGCCGTCAGCCTGTAAAGCGTTGACGTCGACGATTGCGGTCAGGTTGTCCAAGCCGTAGTGCGCGCAGACCTGGGCGGCCTCCCAGGTGGAGCCTTCGTTCAGTTCGCCGTCGGAGAGCAGGTTGTACACCCGGGCGTTGTTGCCCCGGTAGCGCAGGCCGAGCGCCATTCCGGTGGCAACGGTGAGGCCATGGCCGAGGGATCCACCAGAGATCTCCATGCCCGGGGTGTAGGACGCCATCCCGGACATGGGTAGCCGGCTGCCATCGGAGCCGTACGTTTGCAGCTCGGCTACCGGGATGATCCCCGCCTCGGCCAGTGCCGCGTACAGGGCGATGGCGTAGTGCCCGATCGACAGCAGGAACCTGTCCCGCCCCTCCCAATGCGGGTCCTCGGCGCGGTACCGCAGCTGGTCCTTGTACACCACCGCGAGGAGGTCGGCGACCCCCAGCGCCTGACCGATGTAGCCCTGGCCCTGCACCTCGCCCATGTCCAAGGCGTTGCGCCGGATCCGATACGCCGAGTGCCGCAGCGCGGCGAGGCGGTCAGTGCGCTGCTCGGTGGTGGATGTCATCACTACCCTCCTAAGTCAGGTCGGTCCGGTGCGCCCAAGAGGCATGCTCGGGGATGATCTCCTTGCCCTCTGCCCGCTCACGTTGCACCTCGCGTTCCAACCGCGCAACCTCGTCCCGCTCGGCCGGTCCCCAGGTGTCCCTGGTTACCAGGGCCGCGACCAGGCCCAGCAGCCCGTAGAAGCTGAACAGCAGGGCCGGGCCGATCCAGCCGAAACGGCCGTAGAGGGCGGTGGCCAGCAGCGGGGTGAAGCCGGAAACGACCGCTGAGAACTGGTAGGACAACGACGCACCGCTGGTACGGGTCTTGGCGTCGAACAGCTCAGAGAACCAGGCGCCCTGCACCCCGGCGAGCGAGTTCTGGCAGATCGCGTAGCTGACGATGAAGGCCAAGACGATCAGGACGGCCGTGCGGGTATTGATCGCTAGGAATAGCGGAATTCCCCAGACCACCATCACCGAGCATCCAAACAGATAGACCGGGCGCCGGCCGACCCGGTCGGTCAGCGCACCCCAACCTACGGTGGCGAAGATTCCCAGAGCGGCCGCGATGAGGAGTGCGGTAAGGGCCACCGGCCTGTCGGCGATCTTGTTCAGGCTGATGTACGACAGCATGAAGGTGACAGCCACCGCGTAGCCGGCGGTCTCGGCGATACGCAGGCAGAACGCGCGCAGCAGGTTGCGCCAGTCATCACGTACCACCTCCAGCAGCGGGTTCTTGGAGAGTTCGCCTTCCTCCTTGAGCTCCTCGAACTCGGGTGACTCATCGATCTTGAGCCGGATCAGGATGCCGACGACAATCAGCACCGCGCTGAGCAGGAACGGTACCCGCCACGCCCATGATCCCCCCAGCGGCACGCTGGCCAAGAAGGCGAGGTTGGCCAGCAGCAACCCGACCGGGAAACCGGCCTGGGTGATGCCGGTGTACAGGCCGCGTTTCCGCCACGGGGCGTGTTCGAAGACCATCAGGATCGCGCCGCCCCACTCCGCGCCGAACGCCAGGCCCTGCACCACTCGTACGGTGACCAGCAGGATCGGCGCCCAGATGCCCACCGCCTGGTAGGTGGGTAGCAGCCCGATCAGCACCGTGGCGACGCCCATCAGCAACAGCGAGCCGACCAGCACAGGCTTGCGGCCGATCTTGTCACCGAGGTAGCCGCCCACAACGCCGCCCAACGGCCGCACCGCGAACCCGATGCCCAACGTCGCGAACGACAGCAGCGTGGCTGACAGCGGGTCGGACTCCGGGAAGAAGACCTGGCCGAAGTACAACGCTGCGGCCGTACCGAAGCCGATGAAGTCGTAGGTCTCGATGACCGCCCCAACTGAGCAGCCCACCGCGACCCGCTTCTTCTCCGGGGTGCCCTCGATGGGATGCCAGTGCGCAACCTCTTGCAGATGTGGATCGCTCATGCCGATCTCCTCAGATTTGGAGCTGCCGCCGGGTCAATGCGCGGCACCGGTGGCCGCCGACGGCGTCAGGGTCTCAGTGGTGGGCTGCCGTCCTTGACGGATGACGTGGTGGTTCTCGGGTCGGCATCCAGGCTTTGCACATAGGCGCCAAGATCGGCCACACGCACCCGTGCGGCACCCTCCACATGCACCAGCGGCAGGCGGCCGGCGGAGATCAGGCGCTCGATGGTGCGCACCGAAACACCGAGCTGCTCGGCGGCTTCGCTCTTGGTCAAAAGCAGTCGCCCGGACACAGTCGCAGGATCGAACCCGGTCCGGGAGCGGGTCAAGAAGTGGCACGTCCTGACATCGTCTGACACAAATTGCGAAAAACGGCGCGACTCTTCGAATAACCGAGGTCCGCTGCTGGCTGACCTCACCGTTCTCGGGCGCCGCCTCTCTTAAGCTAGCGGAGACGTCGCACTCGAGACTTGACCATCCCACTGGATGGTGCGAGGATGTTCATCAGATGGTATCCGGAAGGTCGATGTGACTGAGCTAGAGAAGACAGAGAAGATCACGATCAACATCGGCCTCGTTGATCTGGGTCAGATCGATCTTCTGGTCAACGAGGGCTTCTACGCCAACCGCACCGACTTTATCCGCACCGCGATCCGACGCCAGCTTGAGATGAGGTCAGGTGCGGTGGACCAAACCGTGACGCGGCGAACGCTCACGCTAGGCACCCAGCACTACAGCAGGCAGGGCCTCGAAGAGCTTCGCGCTGCCGGGCAAACGGTCGAACTGCGCGTTCTGGGGCTCGCGACTATCGACCAGGACGTCTCGCCCGAACTCGCGCTGGCCACCATCACGTCGGTAGAGGTGCTCGGGGCGTTTCGCGCGCCACGAGCGGTCAAAGAAGCCCTGGCACCCAGAACGGTATGAGCAACGGGGGCAGGGGCCGGATGGCGATTCGAGTCAGCGCGCCACTTTTACGACACAGGAAGAGTTGATCATGAACGAAGCGAGGAATGCCACCATGGCTGAGGCACTACGACTAACCCGGAGTGGGCGGTTGTCCGAGGCGACAGACCTGATCCAACGAAGCCTTGGTGGGACCCCTCCGCCAACTACTACCCGGCCAGCGTTCACTGGGATGCCTCGCCGCAGCGGTGAGACACCTGACAGCGGCCTTCCCCAGGCCAGCGGCCTGCTCGAGACCTTGCAGCCGCGGCTGCTCGGGGGACTGCCCGGTAACGCTCCCTTGGGAAGGCCCGGCAACGCTTCCTTGGGAAGACCCACTGGTTCGGGCGCCGCCACCGCGGCTGCAGCTAGTGCGCCTGGTGGCGAGATTCGCCACCTGACTCACATCAACCCCGCCGGGTCGCGAACGTACGACCTGTATGTTCCCACCAGCTATGCCGGTGAGCCGGTCCCACTCCTCGTCATGCTGCACGGTGGCAGCCAGGACGCTACGGACTTCGCGGCTGGTACCCGGATGAATGATCTTGCCGAACAGCACACGTTCATCGTCGCCTACCCCGAGCAGTCGACTGCCGCCAACGTCGGGCGCTACTGGAACTGGTTCCGGCCCGAGGACCAGCGGCGCGACGCCGGTGAACCGGCAATTCTCGCCGGAATCACCCGCCAGGTCATGAGCGACTACGCCGTTGACCCGGCGCGGGTGTACGTCGCCGGATTCTCAGCTGGCGGTGCCATGGCCGCGGTTATGGCCGCCACATACCCAGACCTGTACGCCGCAGCAGGTGTGCACAGCGGACTCGCGTGCCAAGCCGCGCAGGATGTCCCATCAGCGTTCGCGGCGATGCAGAACGGTGGGTCCGCAGCAGTCCCCATTGACATACCGCTCATCGTCTTCCATGGCGACAGAGACAACATCGTCGCGCCCGTCAACGCAGACAGGCTTATCTCCTCCCGCATCGCCGCGAGCGCAGCAAAGGCCAGTGGTGCCGAGGTGCGGAGAGCAGCGATGGTCGCTGGCGCAGACGGTCCCGGCGATCGCTGTAGCCGCAGTGTGTACCGAGACGCGGGCGGCACGGTGGTCGCTGAGCAGTGGAGTGTTCATGGCGGATCGCACACCTGGTTTGGCGGCAGCCCGGTTGGGTCATACACCGACGTTCAGGGCCCGGACGCATCAGCCGAAATACTGCGGTTCTTCCTCGAACACCCTGCACCGGTCACCCGCTGATTCATGCACCGTCGATGAGAACAACCTGTGGCTCGATGACGCGACCCGGGGGGTTATGAATCAGCAAAGCCGCGAGCGGTCAACCTGTGCCGACCCTAGTGATGGCGAAACATGTCATCGACGTTCGGCAATTGTTCGAACTGGGAGAACGTTCCTGCCTCCGCGATCTCCTGCGCCGCCTGCAGGAACCCACGCCACGCCGTACGCGCGAGCGTGCCTCCAACGCTGATCCGCCGGACTCCCAGGTTCGCCGCGTCCTGAGCGGTAATGAATGGCGCATTGATCAACAAGTTCACTGGTTTAGGTGATACCGCGGCGACGATCGCCGCAACCTGCTCGACGGTGCTGATCCGCGGTGCGTAGAGGCAGTCGGCACCGGCTTCGGCGTAGGCGCGAAGCCTTCGGATCGTTTCGTCGATGTCAGGGCGTCCAACCACGAAGCCCTCCGATCGCGCGGTGAGAACGACACCCGTTCCGCTTTCGTCGATGGCCCGTCGCGCAGCCCGAACACGCTCCACGGCCAGATCTAGCTCATAGAGCGGCTCCGCCCCATCGCGCGTCGAGTCTTCGATCGACAGGCCAGCGATCCCGGTGGCTACGGCGAGCTTCACGTTCGCACTGACCTGCTCCGGATCGACCGCGAAACCGCCCTCGAAGTCGGCATTCACAGGCAACGCCACAGCGTCCGCTACCAGCCGTAGATGCTCCAGCGCCTCATCGAGGGCGACCTGAGTGTCCGCACGACCCAACGTCCACGCAAAACCGGCACTTGTCGTCGCCAGCGCCTGGAAGCCCATCTGTTCCAAAGCCCGCGCGGTCCCCACGTCCCACGGGTTCGGCATCACGAAACAACCGGAGGAGTGCAGGTGACGAAACGTACCCACCCGATCGTCCTGTACGGTCATGCCACACCTCTTCGCGAAGGCCAGGTGCCCTGACCTTACTCGGCCAGCGGCCGGGCCCTGAGTGGACCCGGCCGTGTATGAGCGGTCTAACAGCGAGGGAACACCTCAGGCCGGCGTGTTGACGAGTGCTCGTGTGGTGGGCCGGTCAAGTTCCAGGTCGCCGAGCTCGTACTGGCCCTGATCAAGACGGAATGGCGGATATTCGTCGCGCATCAACGCAACGTAGGCAACGACGCGGTAGAGCCAGCGGTTGATGCCGAGAAGCAGATCGAACATGGCCCGGGGGTACCGCCCAGTGATCAAGAGGAAGAAGCCGGCGATGACGACGAGCAAGTTCAGGACTGAGTAGCCGCCGATGGGCTGGAAGCCGGAGCTCCAGTCGTAGTCGGTCCACCAGTAGGGGAGGATGGCGCCGGCGATGAGGAAGACGACGACCAGGTGCGGGATGGCGAGCAGCCATTTCACCAGGACCATGCCGCGGGAGAGACGTTCGGGGTAGGCGACGTCGAAGTCGGCTGGGTAGTCGGTCCGGGCCAAGGTGAACGGCGGGTAGCGGTCGGTGCCCAAGGCGGCATAGACGTAAAACCCGACCCGCCAGTTCCAGCGCAGCACGCCGATGTTGAAGTCGAACAGTGAGCGCGGATAGCGGCCGGTGAACAAGATGGCGAAGCCGGCGATCACGGTGGTGACCAGGAAGGCGACCCAAAGAAACGCCAAGACGACGTAGTGCGGGATGGCCAGGAACATCTTCACCAGCCACAGCCAGCGAGAGAGGTTCGGGTCCAGCTCGCCGGCCAGACGGACCGGATAGCTGGATTGCGATGTTGTCGATGTCATGAAAGTTGATCCTGTCTGGTGAGGAGTACGGCGGCCGGTCTCTTGGTGGGCCCTTCGACAGGCTCAGGCACATGCGCGCTGAGCCTGTCGAAGCGCCGATGGCTAGACAGCGGCGGCCTGGTGGGCGGACCGTGTGTCGGCAGTGGCCATTCCAGCGGTGATCGGCGAGGGCTTGAAGCCTTTGACGACCAGATAGACGCCCAGTGAAAGCTCCCACACAAAGATCGGGACTGTCGCGATCCCCGCCGGCAGGGAGAATTGCTCCCAAAACCCGAACATGACCGCGATATCGGAAGCGAAAAGTAGGGGCGCTCCGATCAGCCCCACCAGCGGAATGATCCGGGGCACCAGGCCGGACCGATACATAAGCGACCCCAGCAGCAGTGCGTTGACGCAGGCCATGAAGCCCGGTCCGAACAGGAAGGTCCAGTCATATTGGGCGAGCAGCGCCTGGGCGGTGACTAACCCATCTGCTCCGGCTCCGGCCTGTCGCAAGGCCACCAC
>DATEWO010000230.1:0-17597 GCA_035257925.1 Propionibacteriaceae bacterium
GCCAAGAACACTGTCCGGGGCCTGGACACATCGGGGTTGATGGGCGTCATCGCGGTCGACCCTGACGCCCGGACCGCCGATGTGGCCGGGATGTGCACGTACGAGGACCTCGTCGCTGCCACGCTCCCCTACGGGTTGGCGCCGCTGGTGGTGCCGCAGCTGAAGACGATCACGCTCGGCGGGGCCGTCGCCGGGCTCGGCATCGAGTCGACGTCTTTTCGCCATGGCCTTCCGCACGAGTCGGTGCTGGAGATGGACGTCCTGACCGGCACCGGCGAGGTGCTAACCGCGTCGCCCGACCAACACGACGACCTGTTCCGTGCGTTCCCGAATTCCTATGGGACGCTCGGCTATTCGGTTCGTCTCAAGATCGAGCTGGAACCGGTCAAACCGTTCGTCGCGCTCAGGCATCTACGTTTCGGATCGCTGCACAACATGGTCGCCACGATGGACCGCATCATCGAGACCGGCGGCCTGGACGGCACGCCCATCGACTACCTCGACGGCGTGGTGTTCGGCGCCGATGAAAGCTACCTGTGCGTCGGCGTTCAGACGTCGACCCCCGGTCCGGTCAGCGACTACACCGGCCAGCAGATCTACTACCGCTCCATCCAGCACGATGACGGCGAGAAGCATGACCGCCTCACCGCTCACGACTACCTCTGGCGGTGGGACACCGACTGGTTCTGGTGTTCACGGGCGTTCAATGCGCAGGACCCCCGCATCCGCCGGCTCTGGCCGCGGCGTTACCGGCGCAGCAGCTTCTACTGGAAGCTCATCGGCTACGACCAGCGGTTCAACATCGCCGACCGCATGAGAAAGCGCGCCGGCCGTCCGCCCCGCGAGCGCGTCATCCAAGACGTCGAACTGCCGATCGAACGCACCACTGAGTTCCTGCACTGGTTCTTGGACAACGTGCCCATCGAGCCGATCTGGCTGTGCCCCCTGCGTCTGCGCGACGACCGCGGCTGGCCGCTGTATCCGCTCCGCCCGCACCAGACCTACGTCAACGTCGGCTTCTGGTCGTCGGTGCCGGTCGGTCCCGACTGGCCATCCGAGGAAGGCCACACCAACAAACTGATCGAGCGCGCGGTCAGCGAGCTGGACGGACACAAGTCGCTGTATTCCGACGCGTTCTACTCCGCCGATGAGTTTGATGAGCTCTACGGCGGTGAAACATACAAGGCGGTGAAGAAAATCTACGATCCCGACTCACGTCTGGTGGACCTGTATGCCAAGGCGGTGCAACGACGATGACCACATATAGGGAAAACACAGCACAGGCGGCGCCGGCCAGGAGGCTCGCACTGGCCGAGATCCTCGAAATCTTCACCGCCGGCCAACTGCCGCTCAAATTCTCGGCGTACGACGGCAGTACGGCAGGACCTGACGATGCCGAGTTCGGGTTGGACCTGCTGACCCCGCGCGGCACCACGTATCTGGCCACCGCACCCGGGGATCTGGGGCTGGCCCGCGCCTACGTCTCCGGCGACCTCGAACTGCACGGTGTTCACCCGGGGGATCCCTACGAGTTGCTCAAGGCGCTGGCCGAGAAGATGGACTTCAGGCGGCCGCCGGCGCGCGTGCTCGCCAACATCGTCCGGTCGATCGGGTTCGAGCACCTCAAGCCCATCGCACCGCCGCCGCAGGAGGCGCTGCCCCGCTGGCGCCGCATCGCAAAAGGCCTACGCCACAGCCGAACTCGTGACGCTGAGGCCGTCCACCACCACTACGACGTGTCCAACACGTTCTACGAGTGGGTTCTTGGCCCGTCGATGACTTACACCTGTGCCTGCTACCCGCACCCCGACGCGACGCTGGAGGAGGCGCAGGAGAACAAGCACCGGCTGGTGTTCGAGAAGCTACGCCTGCGGCCGGGCGACCGGTTGCTCGACGTCGGTTGCGGCTGGGGCGGCATGGTCCGCTACGCCGCCCGGCACGGCGTGAAGGCGATCGGCGTCACGCTCTCGAAGGCGCAGGCGACGTGGGGGCAGAAGAGAATCGCCGACGAGGGCCTGGCCGACCTGGCCGAGGTCCGCCACGGCGACTACCGCGACGTGCCTCAGTCCGGCTTCGACGCGGTGTCCTCGATCGGGCTGACCGAGCACATCGGCGTCGCCAACTACCCCGCCTACTTCCGGTTCCTGAAGTCCAAGTTGCGCACCGGCGCGCTGCTGCTCAACCACTGCATCACGCGCGCGAACAACCGGACCGGGCCGTCTGCGGGTGGATTCATCGACCGCTACGTCTTCCCTGACGGCGAGCTGACCGGCTCCGGCCGCATCATCACCACGGCCCAAGATGTCGGTTTGGAGGTGGTGCACGAAGAGAACTTGCGCCACCACTACACGCTGACGCTGCGCGACTGGTGCCGCAACCTCGTCGACCACTGGGACGAAGCAGTCGAAGAGGTCGGGCTGCCGACCGCCAAGGTGTGGGGCCTTTACATGGCCGGGTCACGGCTGGGCTTCGAGACGAATGTCGTTCAGCTTCACCAAGTCTTGGCGGTCAAGCTCGACTCCCACGGAGGCGACCGCGGTCTTCCGCAGCGGCCGTGGTGGACGCCCTAGGGCGAGCTACCAGTTTCGCCCCAAGTGCTCGCGAAGGCGAATCCGTTGCTCGCCTGTGTGGCGCTCAGCGAGCCTTGGTAACCCGTTGCACACCTGGCATCCGCGTTCACCGACGGTGGCCCTCCGGCAGGATGTCGACGTCGCGGGTGAGCGTCGGCGTGTCTGAGAAGCGAAGGCTGCCCGGCTCCGACCTCCTAGCTACGGACGCCGGGGCCGGCGGTGGGTCAGCCGCCGCCGCTGGGGGTGCACATGACGCAGATCCCTGGTGATCGCCGTCGCCCGCGACGACTCTGGCCGGCCCCTCGCCACCACCTGCCCTCACCGGCCCCGACCCCTACGAATCGACAGCATCCCTATTGGCCTGGGCGCCCCTCCACCCGGCGACGCCCGACACCGACCTCCGCCCCGGCGTGCACGGACCTGTCGCCGCCTTCGGGCTCGGCACCCTCACGCAGGGCGCCACCGAGTCTGGACTACACCAAGCCCAAGACCGTTCAGCCGTCGAACAGATTTTCCAAGACGGTAGCTGCGCCGCGGGCGCGTGTCTTGCGACCGAAATAGACGTCCGTCGTCATGCTCGGCCGGCTGTGCCCAAGCTGGTCTGCGGCATCTCTCGACGACAGTCCAGCCTCACTCATCAAAGTGGCCACGCTCTTTCTGAATGCGTGACTGCTGAGTCCTGTAGAGCCCGCGCGAGCGAACGCCGACCGCAAGGACCGGCCTGTGTTGCTTCGATCCCGAACGGTGCCTGACCGAGGTGCAGGAAACACCTGATCACCGACACGGGACGCGTAACGGCGGCGAAGCATATCTGCGGCCCACGTCGGCAGCTCGAGGATCCGGTGTCCAGCCGCCGACTTCGGTGAGGACGTAATAATGAGTCCCTCTCCCCTGACGCGGAGAACCGTACCTTTCACCTCAAGAGTGCCGGATTCAAGATCGACGTCGGTCCATCGGAGGCTCAGGGCCTCCCCAAGCCTCAAACCGCTGGCCATAAGCAGGGTCACGAGGTCAACTATGTCGGCCTCGATCGCCTGCTGGTCTTCCGCGAGAGACGTGTGCAGGAGCCTGATCTCATCCACCGACAACGACGCAGGCGGCTTCTTTGGTTTGGTCGACAGCCGTGATGTTTCCCTACAGGGATTCGAACCAAGCGCGTCATGGCGACAAGCAAGCTTGCACAGGCTGCTCAACACAGTCCGGGTCGGTCTTCGCCACGGCTGGTCCGTGCTTGACTTTACGGCGTTCAAGTGCCGATCCACGCTGCCAACCGTAAGCTCCCGAACCCGTAGATTGCCTAGAGCAGGGATGATGAGTCGCCTTAGCATGTCGCCGTAGACCTCAAGCGTTGAGGGACTGAGAGAACCACTGCTTACCTCGGAAAACTATTGCTCCGCCAGCACGGCAGATATGGCCGTGAGGTCAAGTTCCATGGCGATCGTAAGTGGGCCGAGCACGGTGTTGGCGATCTCGGACCCCTCGAACTTTGCAATTTCGACGAAGTCGAAGGCGCGGTACATCGCGCATGCGGTGGTCATCAACTGAAGGGTCTCCAGCCTGACAGTTGCATAACCCTCGGCTCTCGCGTCCTGCACGAGGCGCAAGAGGATCGCCCGGCCGACACCGAGCCCCTGTGCTACAGGCCGGACGAACATCCGTTTGATCTCGGCGGTCACCTCGTCGATTGGTTTGAGCGCGCCCACGCTGACCGGGTACTCATCGAGGCGGGCGACCAGGAGCAGACCGCGAGAGCCAAGCAGCCGCGGGATTTCGGCACGGAACGCGTCGTGATGGCGGGCCAGGTCGGCCTCGGTGAACGTAATGCCAGCGTCCTGCTTGATCCGGTCGGCGACCCATTCGCCGTACTCGCGGAGCAGGGGGTCGACGACCGCGGACACCTCGGCGGCGGTGACGTTGGTGACGGTCAGCGGCCGACCAACGACGTCAGATGTGATGGCCATGCCTAATACTTCGGTTTGAGTCCAAGTTCGGATTGCGAGCTCGAGCACAGAGTCACGATCGGGCTTTCTCATCGAGCTCGACGTCGCTCCGTAGGGCACTCGTTGGCATCGCGGCGGCATTGGCCAGCCATGTCCGCACCGCGCGTTCGTCAGAACAGACGAAAGAAGTAGAACGCGGTGCCAGTCCTCATCCGTGACATCCCCAGATTCTGTCGGTCGAAGCAACACCTTGTTCTCAAGGAGTTCGACATAGGTTTGGGCCTTGTTCGCCTACCACACCCGGGTGCGTGCCACGCCCGATGCGAGCGCGGTGATCGGCCCGGCGGCGTAGGAGTTGTCGCTGGTCTTCTCGACGCCGACCAGGTCGGTGGCCAGGACCGCCGGACTGCCATCGCGTTCTTCGAACTCGGCATCGACGAACCGGACGCGTTCGAGATCGGATCCGGTGATGATGCCGAGGCGAACGTCGTCGAATTTAGCCGGCAGGCGGGACTCCAGGTAGACCTCGGCGCCTTCATCGACGACTGTCGCGGTCACATCGTTGCCGGTGAGAACGGTTGCCCCCTTTTCCGCCTCGAACGGTTCGGCTCCACCGGCGTAGACGTTGTCGCGAATATAGGCCGGTTGCTTCACGCCCAGGAATCGTTGGTGGTCGCCGCGAGTCGGGTCGCCGGTCAGGGCCAGGTAGTCCTCCATCGACGCAGGGTGTCCGTTGTAGCCGACGGTGCCGTGCTGGGCTCTCTGACCTGATCGTGCCGAGGCTCCGTAGGCCTGGATGGTGTCACCGCCCAGAAAGATGTTGCCGATGTGGCGGTCGTCGCCGCCGTGGATGGCGGCGTAGCCGGCTACTTGGGTGCTATGCGGTAAGTGGTAGGGGGTGGCTCGCTCGAGTACTGGTTCCACGGAGACTGTCCCGCAAACCAGGTTGTTGACGAACGCGCCGCCTTGGCTCCAGATCTCTAGCGAGGCCGGGGACGCGAGGATGTTGTGATCGACGAGATACGGTCCGTGACTCACCTCCACAAAGAGGTCGCGCTTGTTGTTATAGAAGAGGTTCCGCGACACGCGAGTGCCTTGCGTCTGCCAATCCAGCCAAGTTCCCAGTGAACAGTCGTGGATGCGGTTGTGGCGGATGATCACGTCGATGGCGGCGTGCAGCTTGATGCCACCAATCTCGTATCCGTAGAACTCCCGCATGAGGGCGATGTTGTAGATGTGGTTGTCCTCGATCGTGGAGAACACGCAGCCGAGGTGGCCGACGATGCCGTTCTGGCCGCAGTCGTAGATGGTGTTGCGGCGGACGATGTGGGATCCGACGTGTTCACGGTCCCAGCCGATCTGCCGGGCGGCGAAGACCGACTCGAGCTGGTACTGGTAGCCCGGCTTGTCAAGACGCAACATCGCATAGTTGTGTCCGGTGGAAATCTCCTTGCCGATCGAGACGGCCGAGCACTTCGCGTCGTGGATGACGTTGTCCTCGATGATCCAGCCCTTGGCCCAGTTCGGCCCGATCAGGCCAGGCTGGTCGGCGGTCGGCGGGGCCCAGGGGCTAGCGGCCTGGGCGAGTTCAAACCCGCGAACGGTGATGTAGTTGAGGTGGTGCTCGACCGGGTAGAACACGGAGCGCCGTACGTTGATCTCGACGAGCTCCTCGTTCGGGTTCACGCCCTGGAAGTTGGCCCAGATGGTGGTCTGCTCATCACCGACTTCGGCGTACCAGACAAGTCGCGTTTGCTCCGGATCGCGGATCCGGTCAAGTGTTCCGGTCCAGTCGTCCATCACTTCGGTGCGCAGCGGCGGATCCGACACCTCCGGAAGACTCAGGACCTCGTGGAAGCCGGTTCCATTGAGGTAGACATCGCCCAGGTGCTTCTTCGGCGTGGACTTGTCGGGGTAGACGATCCAGTCCCCCACAATCTCTTCGGCGAACGGGTTGAAGGAGCCGAAGAGGGTGTTCGGCACGGCCACCGTCCAGACGTTGCCGCTCACCCGGTCCCATCCCGTGACCTGTTCCGAGCCCTTGATCACGACGTGCTCGCCGGCAGCCGCGGTGTAGGTGATGCGCCGCAGCTCGCTGAGCCCGCCGCGCCGGGGCTGGACCCATTCGCGGTACTCCCCGCTGTGCACGACGACGGTATCCCCTGGCATGGCGAGGTCGGCAGCCCGATTGATGGTCCGGAGCGGACGGTCCGCGGAGCCTTCGGCGTCGTCGGATCCGGTTGTCACGACATGGAACTCGAATGGCATTTATCTGTTGACCTTTCGCACGGAGTTCAGCGGGCGCCGAGGAGGTGCTGCACGGCGAGCCGCTGGAGGCGGGCGAAGCCGTAGCCCTTGGTACGCGGCGCGTCGAGGTCGTAGTCCTCAAACGCCGTGGAATCGGCGAGCAGCTGCTCATAGGTCTCCCCGTCGTTCAAGGTGGGCTGACTGAGTTCTCCGACCCGAGCTGCCTCGAGTGCCTCCTGCACTTCTGGATCCGCTCGGAACGCCCGGGCCCGATCTCGCAGCATCAGGTAGAGCTCCATGTTGGCCCGCGCCGACTCCCACACCCCGTCCATGTCTTCGGTGCGCGGCGGTTTGTAGTCGAAGTGCCGCGGCCCGTGGTACGCCGGACCGCCACCGGGCGCGCCGTTCTCCAGCAGGTCGACAGTGGAGAACGCCTGCAGCAGGTCGCCATGGCCGAACACCAGATCCTGGTCGAAGCGCGGACCCTTCTGCCCGTTCAGGTCGATGTGGAACAGCTTCCCGGTCCACAGCGCCTGGGCAATGCCATGGGTGTAGTTGAGGCTAGCCATCTGCTCATGCCCCACCTCCGGGTTGATGCCCACCATCTCGGAGTGTTCAAGCTCATTGATGAACGCCAACGCATGGCCGATCGACGGCAACAGAATGTCGCCGCGCGGCTCGTTCGGCTTCGGCTCGATCGCAAACCGCAGCCCATAATCGCGGTCGATCGAATACTGCGCGAGCGTGTCCAAGGCCTCGCGGTACCGATCAAGCGCCGCCCGCACATCCTTGGCGAAGTCGACTTCAGATCCTTCCCGGCCACCCCAGAACACGTAGATCTGCGCGCCCAGTTCGGCAGCAAGGTCCATGTTGCGCATCACCTTGCGCATCGCATACCGCCGTACGCTCCGGTCGTTGCTGGTGAAACCGCCGTCTTTGAACACTGGGTCGTAGAACAGGTTGGTGGTCACCATCGGCACCACCATTCCGGTCTCCTTCAGAGCGGCGGTGAATTCGTTGATGATCTTTTGCCGCTCGCTCGTACTACTACCGGGCGGGATCAGGTCGTCATCGTGAAAAGTGAGCCCGTACGCGCCGAGTTCGGAAAGCTTGTAGAGCGCTTCGACGCCGCTCAATGGCGGCCGCGTGGCATCGCCAAACATGTCTCGGGCTTGCCAGCCAACCGTCCACAAACCAAAGCTGAACTTGTCTTCCTTGGTGGGCTGCGGTGTCATGAGACTCCTCCTAGGTTGTTGACGTTGTCGCGCCCTTCGACAGGCTCAGGGCGCATTGCTGGCAGTGACAGCTACTTACCAAATCCGGCCGTCAGGCCACGGAGCAGCTGGCGACGGCCCACGACGTAGAGCACCAAGATCGGCAGGGTGGACAGCACCACAGCGGCCAGCACGGCCGGGATGTTCACGGTGTACTCGCCCTGGAAGGCCCACAGCGCCAGCGGCATCACGCGCTTCTCTGGGCTCTGGGTCAAGATCAGGGCGAAGAGGAAGCTGTTCCAAACGTGCAACCCGTTATAGATGCTGACCGTCACAATGGCCGGCCGGGTCAGTGGGAAGGCCAGGCGCCATGCCATTTGCCAGTCGGTGCAGCCGTCGAGCCGCATCGACTCGAACAGCTCGCGCGGTACGTCCCGGATGAAGTTGCTCAAGATCAGTACTGTGAGCGGGATGCCGAACGCGATCGAGGGCAAGATCAGCGCCCCCAGCGAGTCGTACATCTGAATCCGGGTGATGATCAAATAGATGGGGACGATCGTCGCCTGCAACGGAATGGCGAGCCCCAGCAGGAACAAGGTACGGCTGAAGCGCAGCAGCCGGCTATCGCCCCGGACGATGGCGTACGACGCCAGGAAGCTGAACAGCACAAGCGGGAGCACCGCCCCGATGGTGACGATCACCGAGTTGAGGAAGTAACGGCCGATATCAGCCTCGATCACGTCCTGGTACGCCGCGAATGTCGGCGGGTTGGGCAGGGCGAGCGGATTCTGCGTGAAGTAGGCGCCCTGATCCTTGAAGCTGGTGATCACCACGTAATAGATCGGGATGATGATGATCGCCAGCCACACCCAGCCGAAGAAGCCGCCCAGATAGTTACGGCGACCCTTCACCCGTCGCCGGGCGGAGGAAACGCGCGGCGGCGCAGTGACCGGAGTCGCAACCGTCGTAGTCATCTCACATCCCCTCCATCTGGCTAGCCCTCAGGTCCTTGCCGCCAATGCGCTGGATGACGACCGTCAGCACCAAACCGACGACCACCAGGATGACGCCGATGACACTCGCCGCACCCATCTGGTTCGCCTGGAAACCGCGGATGTACATGTCCAGAGCGAGGATGCGCGTGGCGTTGCCCGGACCGCCCTGGGTCAGCACCCAGATGAGGTCGAAGTAGACCAGTGATCCCACGAGCATCAGGGTTGAGGACGTAATGATGGTGTACTTCAGCTGCGGCAGGGTGATAGAGAAAAACTGCCGGATCCGCCCTGCCCCGTCGATCTGAGCCGCCTCGTACAGCTGTTCGGGGATCTGCCGCACGCCGCCTTGGTAGAGCAGCGTATGGAAGGGGATGAACTGCCAAGCGATCACGAAGACCACAGTGATGAACGCCAGCGTGGGATTACCCAGCCAGTCTTGTGCCAGGAATGGCAGGTGCAGGCCGGCGGCCAGTCCAAAGTTGGGGTCCAGCAGGGACTTGAAGGCGATCGCTATGGCAGCCGACGACATGAGCAGCGGCAGGAAGAACAGCACTGCCAGGAATGCCCGATAGCGCTGCTGCCCAGCAATGAAGGTACCCAGCAGCAGGCAGATCGGGGTTTGCACCAGCCAGGTAATGATCATGACCGCGAACGTCAACCAGACCGCGTGCCAGGTGCCGGGATCAGTCAGGACCTGGCGCCAGCTCTGCGTTCCGACGAACTCGATGGCACCGATCCCGTCCCAATCGGTGAACGAAAGCACCAGGACGCCGATCAGCGGAATAAAGGCAAAGGCGAGGAACATCAGCAGAGCCGGAACCACCAGAATGCCGAGCCGACTCCTCGCGCCGCCCGCTGGGGGCGCCGGCTCCTGCAGCTCCGTCCCGGTCCCAGCGGGAGCCAGAGGAGCAAGGGCAGTCATGTCACGCCTCGATGGTGGCGTTCATCGCCGTCGCGAACTGCTCCGGCGTGATCTTCAGCAAGAACAGCTGATCGATATTGTTCAGCAGTCTCTCGGCCTGCTCCGGGCTGAGAGCCTGATCCCAGGACTGCTGGAAGTTGGGCGCCTGGTTGATCATGTTGAACACGAACTGCAGGAACGGTGCATCCGGGGAACTGGCTAGCTTCGGCTCCGCCGACTTCACCACCGGCACACCGCCGCTTTGGATGAGCGCGTCGACCTCGGCATCGGTAAACAAGCCGTCAGTGAAATAGGCCTTGGCAACCGTCTTCTCCTCATCGGTGGCCTTAGACGAGATGGAGAAATAGTTCGCCGGGTTGCCCACGGTGTTTTTCGGGTCACCCTTGCCGCCCGGCACGGTCGGGAAGTTTCCGTACGCGAGCCCGCTGGCGACGAACTTGGGTTGCGCCGCCTTCATGCCCCCGTATGCCCAGCCGCCATGCAGCATCATTGCCGCCTTGCCGGTGTACAGGAGAGCCCAGTCGGCGTTCGTGTCCGCGGCGATCGAAGAGAACCCCTTAATGAAGCCATTCGCTTTCACCAGCTCCTGCACCTTCGTGCAGCTCTCGATCACCGCAGGATCGGACCATGCGTCAGGCTTGTTGGCATAGATCGCGTTGAAGACCTCTGGGCCGCCGATCCGGTCGAACAGGTACTCCAGCCACATCATTGAGGTCCACTTGGACTGGCCACCCAGGGAGAACGGTGCCACGCCCTGGCCGTTGAAGACATTGACCAGGTTCATCACGTCATCCCAGGTGGCAGGCAATTGCGCACCCGCCTTCTCGAACAGCGACTTGTTGTAGTACATGACGATCGGCTGGGTGTTTTGGATCGGAACCGCATAGATCTTGTCGTCGATCGTCGCAGCCCCCCATGTCGCTGGGATGAACTTGTCCTTCAATGCAGCATTCTCGCTGAGCCAGCTCGTAAGGTCCTCAACCTGGCCGGCGTCGGCGTAGGACTTGAGGATGCCCCCGCCCCAGCCAAAGATGATCGTCGGTGCCTCTCCAGCTCCAACCGCGGTACGGATCTTGGCCTTGTAAGGGTCGTTCTGAAAGAACGTGGGCTCGATCGTTCCCTTGCCCAACTTGTTGAACGCCTCGACCGAGTCCTCGCGAATACCTTGATTGGGCTGGCCGGTCAGCGCCCACATGGAGGCTGTGCCGGCAGCACCCCCACCAGTTGCAGGGGCACTGGCCGCTCCGCCGGGCTGAGCAGGGCCAGACGTGCCGCAGGCTGATAGCCCGAAGGCGCCGAGGGCGGAGCCGGCCGCGAGACCCAAGAAAGTGCGGCGGCTGGTGTGCAGATTTGTCATTGATCCTCCAGGAGAAGCAGGTGGGAAGCCTTGTGGGAGCTTGCGAAAAGTTTCGAACCTATTCGAAAGATTGGTTCAAGATAGAAACCAGCTGGCTATTGTGTCAAGAGCTGCGTTCGTACAGATTTTGGCGTATACATAACAATTACGGTGACGCTCTCTCGCCTGGTGCGTCGCAACTTGTTTCTCTCGGAGGCGATAGTGTCGAAACGGCGGACCACTCTTGCGGAAGTTGCGGATGCCGCAGGGGTCTCGGTGGCCACCGTCTCCAAAGTGCTCAACGACCGTACTGACGTCTCGGCTGAAACTCGTAGACGGGTGCAGAAGTATCTCAGGGACTCTGAGTACCGACCGGCTGGGTCGGGGTTGGCACGGCCTCGTGAGCTGAGCCGATCTATCGAGGTTGCGGTTCCTGAACTGCAAAATCCTTACGTTATCGCCATCCTGGATGGCATTACGTCGTCGGCGCCTGCGGCCGGGTTCGAGGTGGTGCTGGGTCGGTTACTCAGTTCCGACTCTCGGGTGGTCGACCCGCAAGCAATGCTCAGATCCGATCACGTTGGCGCCATCCTCATTACCGCGGATGCCTCCAGTAGGTCGCTCAAGGCCTTGGATGACGCCGGCTTTCCGGTGGTGGTTGTCGATCCGCTGCGGCTCAACGACAGCAAGTGCAGCAGCATCGGCACGACCAACTTCACCGGCGGCGTCACTGCCGCCGAACACCTGCTGTCCCTCGGGCATCGGCGCATCGGTCACGCCGGCGGGCCACACTCGGTTGACTGCAGCCATGCCCGGCTGGCCGGCTACAGCTCTGCCCTGCGTCAGGCAGGGATCGAGCTGGATGAGTCGCTGGTCACCCACTGCGCCTTCAGCTACGACGCGGGTCGGCAGGTCGCATCCGATCTGCTCGACCGATCCGACCGGCCTACGGCGATCTTCGCTGCTAGCGACGAGATCGCCTTGGGAGTGATGGAGGAGGCGCGTCGGCGATCCATCCGCATACCCGAAGACCTCAGCGTGGTGGGGTTCGACGACACCTTCGTTGCGAGGCGGTCTTCTCCACCCCTGACCACCGTTGCGCAGCCTCTGCTGGAAATGGGCCGAGTCGCGACCCGAACTCTGGCTCAGATGATCAGCAATGATGTCGTCGGCACGCGCCACATCGAACTGGCCACCCGTCTGGTCGTACGCGACTCCACCGCAGGGCTCGACGGCTGAAGATCACGACCCAAAATCGTCGACTTGTCAGCTCCCAGGGTGCTCTAGCCCGCTGAGACGCTGACAACTCAGGATTAGAAGCTATCGTCCGCCCGGAATTCGCCGCCAGACCAGCCTCGGTGCGCTCAGCCAAAAAACCGACGCACCCGAGCCGCGTCAGGGATCGCAACCGAACGGAGCCGAGACTCGGCACGATCTGCACCCCGCACTGCGTACGAGCAGTTCGTCCACGTAGCAAGCTCAAGCCGTGCCGGCGGTCTCCCAGACCAATACCGGATACCTATCGGAGTAGGCCGACTCCGGACTGCCCATCAACTGCCAATCCGGCTCTACTGATCAGGGCCGGCGCTTGCTGTTCAGTGGGGTCTCAGCTGATGGGTCCTTCGCGGGTGGCTGCCTTCCCGCTTGTCGGGTTCGGCGCCGACGTGGTGTCGGGCTCCAGCCCCAGCACCATCGCGATCTCGTCCTCGCCCTGGTGCAGGTCGGAGGGGCGTGCCGGGCGGCGGCGGTCGGTGGTGCTGAAGCCGAAGTTCTTGCCGAAGCCAATCGCGCGGGCGTTGTCGGTTCCCACCCAGTAATACAACTGTGTGTAGCCGGCCTGGATTGCCAGGTCCGCCGTGGCCTCGACGAGTCGCCACGAAACGCCGGTGCTGCGTGCCTCTGGGACGACATACAGGCCGAAGACCTCCCCCTGCGCGGGGTCCTGCTCGTCAGGTCCCAGGCTGGCGATCCCCTGTGGTACCTCGCCTCGTTCGGCCAGCAGCCGGTACGACCGCGTCATCCGATCACGCCAGAACTGCTCGTCACGGTCGGCTTCATCGGCCAAGGTCGCGGTGAACGAGCCAGGAGATTCGGCGAGGGCGCGCAAACGGATGTCGCGATACAGCGGCCACTCAGACTCGTCCAGCACCCGCACGCTGATCTCACTCATGTCCATAGTGTCGACCCCTTCGTCAAGAGCTGGCCTACGGCCGGCGAGCCGCATCGCCCGGCAAGGGCGCGGCCTGGCGACCTTCTCGCCTCCGCTCAATGCCGTCGGAAACAGCGTGCGCTGCCAACTCGTCACGAAGTACCTGGCCGAGCGGCTTGGGCTCAACCTCTTCGCCTCTGTCCCAGCGAACGATTGGACCACCGTCTTTGCGACTAGAAGTCTTCAACTGCAGAATCCGACCCGAGTTGCCGTGTCCCGCGATCCACCATGGCGGGCAGCCTCGTAAGCCACAAACCCGGCGCGGGTGACAACGCCACAATCGGTTAGGAGGGCGCGTGTCATCGGCTGCTCGTATGGTCCCAGGCGCGGGCCGTGAGGTTTAGCAAACCGATCCCCAACCTGGACGACATCGGGCACCGATGGTGGCCGAAACAACCAAGCCGCCGGCTACCTACGCGGCGCCGGACATGGTATGGATCTTCGCTGGGGCACTCATGATGGGCTGCGACAGCCACCATCCTGAGGAGGGGCCCGCCCGGCGGGCTTTCACTGTCGTCTGACTGCTTTGTTCGCCTTGGAGTCAGAGGCTAGCGATGCTATTGCCGATCATGACAACTCCGATCACGAGCAGAAGCACAACCATGATCGCCACATTATTCTCCACCAGCCACTCCCGCAGACTCTCGAATGGCCCGCGCATTCGCGTCGGCGCCACGAGGTGAGCGACAACCGGTACCGCCACGGTCGAAGTGGCGATCGCTGTGAACACAACGATGACGACTGCGGCCCGACCTCCGCTGAACCCGGCCTCTCCGACGATGAGACCGGCCGAAAGAGCAAGCAACAGGTTCTTCGGAACCACCGCCGACAACAGCAGGCCGAGCACTAGCGCCTTGCCCGGCATCATCGAGTCAACTCCCGCCATCCACTTCGGCAACTCAACCCGGTCGCCACTCGTAGGCCGCCCGCGCCACTCTCTCAGCGCCAATACCACAAGAAGCACACCGACCACCATCTTGATCACAGACGCCTCCAGTGACGACCCGGCGGAATCTTGCGTCGGCAACAGGTCAGCCAGCAACGTGAAGAGTGCAACAGCGCCCCCGACCCCGACCACGCACCCCACCAGCAGACCCACCGTCCTACTCTTCGCCTTCGGCGACAACAACATGAGGACCGTCGTGATGATCGTGGTCACGCTAATCGCGATCGCGACTGCGAGGGGAAGCAGCTCACCGATCGCGGTACCCATGCGTATCAGCTACTCTCCGATGATCGCGGAAGCCAGCCCGCTGCGACCGAGCATTCGTCCCTTGGCCCGCAGATGCCACCTGGCACGGACTGTGTTCGAGTATTACTCCAAACTGGAACGCGGCACCCTAGCCCGCGCCTCCGCCACGGTCCTCGACGCGATCGCCCGAGCCCTCCAACTCGACGACGCCGAACGGGCTCACCCTCTCCACCTCGCGCACGCTGCCTACGGCACCAGCGCGGGAACGCGACCCCGCCGCCGCCCCGCGAAACGCTGGACTCCCCGGCCCAGCTTGCAATGGGTTCTAGACACCATCACCGCGCCGGCGATCGCTCCGCAACGGGGTGGGATGGACCTGCTCGTGACCAGCCACCTCGGCCGGGCCATGCACTCCTCGCTGTACGACAGCAACCCGAGCGGCCAGCCGAACTTCGCCCGCTACACGTTCCTGGACGACGACTCACACCGTTTCTACGCTGAATGGGACACCGCCGCCGACACGTGCGTGGCCATCCTGCGGACCGAGGCCGGACGCGACCCCACAACTCCTCAGCGCTTCCCGCTGATCTCCGGAACGACGGCGTGCTGACGGATTGGGAGATGCGACTCCCTGGCGGCGTACTAGCCAGAGCCCGATTCGGTCAGCTCATGCAGCCGGAGCATCGTCATCGACCGCAGTCAGTGGCACCGGGCCGATTGCGCCGTTGACGGTCCGCGCCGCCAGTATGGCGGCCGGAGTGCCCTCGAGCACGATCCCCTCCTGCTTGAATGCGTGAGCCAACTGAGCCGGTTCGGTGAGGTTGGAGCTTGCCACATTGACCTCCAGCAGTTTGACGCCCAAGTCACTCGCGCGCTGCTGCAGCGATTCGTCGGCCAGCACGCGAGCTGAGATGTCATCGTCGCTGAGCGTTGTCTGCGTGACGAGGCGCCGCAGGGCCGCGGAACAACTATTGACAAGCGAACCCTTGTAGTCGGCGACACCAACCAGGGCGCGCTCCAGGTCGACTACTTTGAAATTGATCTGGGAGGCGAGTTCACGCAAGGGGTGCAATCGGATCATCGGCGGCAACGGCTCGAACTGCTCGGTTATCGACTCGATCATGACGTTGTGCACGAAAGGAATGCCGATGACGAGGCCGGGACCAACCACCTTGGCCTCACCGCGGAAGCGGATTCTAGAGCCCAGGCGGTCATAGCTATCCCGGCGAAAATGGACGACTTTGTTGAACCGGGTCCGTAACGCCTTGCTGCCCGAGGGCACCTTGTGCATGCCTTTAAGGACGAACAGCACCAAAAGGGCAATCAGCGCCACGGCCCTCAAGAGTGTCGCCCACCACGGGTCATTGTCTCGGAACCAGAGGTACTCGAGTACACCAGCGGGCATGGTAACCACTCCTGCTCGTGGGCGGCACCACTACCTGATAAAGGAAGCGAGCCTGTGGCTGTACCTTATTGGCATTGTCTGGTCGCTGTAAATATGTTGGCCGCCTTCGGCCGTCGATACCGGCCCCACCGCCGTCCAGCAGCTGGCCCGCCCAAACCTCCGTCATCATCGAGCACTGAGTCCAGTGTGGGTCGTCCAGGAGGGCGGAGGCCGCGTCGATCGTCGCGGCGTCGAGCTGCCCAGCACGGATGACGCGGTCGCGCACCTCGGCTAAGAACAGCTGGAAATACGGCGCTCCGCGATCCGGCCGCGGATGATTGCTCCCATGAGGTGGTGCCGAAATTGAAGCGCTTGCTGATTCCCTCTGCTGCCTTGCTGTGGGGGCTACAGTTCGCCTTCCTCAATCCCGCCCTGGCGCTGTTGCTGGTGGCGCTCTTCGACGCCACTGCGGCGGAGGTCGGTTGGGTGCTTGCCGTTTACAACGGGAGCGGGTTCGTCGCCTCGCTGGTCCTGCCCTCGTACGCCGACCGAAAGGGGAACTACCTATGGCCCTTGCTGGCGTGCGGAGTGTTGACCCTCGCGCTGGCTGTCCTGCTGTTTGTCACCACGTCCTTCCCGATCGCTGTCATCGGCCTGCTGGTGTTAGGCGGGCCAGCCGGGGTCGGTAGTTCGCTGCTCTTCGCCTATCTCAAGTACTCCGGCGCCAGCCCGGCTGAGGTGGTGAACACGCGCGCGATCGTCTCCGTCGCCTGGGTCGCGGGGCCGCCCCTGGCGACCCTCATCATCGGGATATTCGGCAACCGTGCGGTCCTGCTGGCGATCGCGGCGATAGCCGTACTCAACATCGCCACCACGGCCGCGATGCTCCACGAGAGGTCCGCAGGCCGCGCCAACTCAGGCGAGCCGACCAAGCCAGCCGAGAGGACGGCCGACGACCGGCCGATGCCGAGGACAGGCATCGCCGTAATCGTCGCCGCCTTCATCGCGCTGCAGGCTGCGAATAGTGCGGCGGTATCGATCATGAGCCTGTTCGTCACCGAGACGCTCGGCCTGGACGTCATGTGGGCCGGAGTAGCACTCGGGGTCGCAGCGGGGCTTGAGATCCCAGCCCTGCTTCTGATTGGCCGGCTGAGCTACCGCTTCTCCAATCTCCGGCTGATCGCGTCTGGTTGCGTTGTCGGAATCGCCTACTACGCCGCCATGGTTTTCGTCCCGGGACCTGTGGTCCTCATCGGCCTGCAGGTTTTAGATGCGTGGTTCTTCGCCGTCGTTGCTGGCGTCGGTATCACGCTCTTCCAACAAATCATCCCGCGGCCGGGGTTGGCCTCCGGCCTTTTCGTCAACACGCGGCGCTTGGGCGCCATCGTGTCTGGCGCAGTCATCAGCTTTGGCTCGCTGACACCGCTCGGATATGGCGGCATCTTCGCCGTCTGTGCCGCTCTCACGGCATTGGCGTTACTGGCGATCGGCGTGGCCGCTCGGATAACCAAGCGAGACGCTGATGTGAGTGAGCGCCAGCGTCGTAGGGGCGGATTGCTCAGGAATCAGGGTGCCTAAAAAAAATCTG